>JXRG01000021.1:0-34166 GCA_000831085.1 Streptococcus sp. DBCMS | reverse complement strand
ACGTTTTTTTACTTATTAATATAGTAGACTGTTAAATTTCAAATCTTAACTTTAAAATCTATAATTACCTTCTTTATTTTATTTTTAGTTCGTTTAGCTTTAAATTCTTCTTTTATAGGATTTGAAGCTTTTTTAGTTCCTTTTTTTTGTTAGTACTAGTGTTACTAATAAGAAAGGGAATTTTTATATGCTTCAGAAATTTTATGACCGAGCATTTGTTTTTTTGAAACTAGTTGAACAAGAATATGCCTCTTTAGGCCAGAGTTGTTCAGAGTGGGAATCACTTCATCTTCGTTTTTTACTATATTATTTAATCCGATTTAAAATTAAAAGCGATAGGGACTTTTCTCTATATCACTTTAGAACAGCTTATCGTCTATATCTAGATAAATTATTGCAAGGTGGTACAACTCTCATCCAATAGGAAGTATCTATATCATAATTACGAACGATAGTTATAGATATATTTTAAAAAATATAGAATTAGCTTATAATCAAAGGCTTTTGTATTTAGAAATGGAAGAATTCCCAAATCTTTTTCTACTGTTTCTTCTTGATAAAATAGTGTTTTTTTCTTATAATAAATTGTAAGATATAATTGCAGGTGAAATTCCTGCCATGTATATGAGAAAGGACGAGCTCCTAGTAGCTCAGACGAATTTTATTATGACTTCAGTTGTTGTTGTAGGTACCCAATGGGGTGATGAAGGTAAAGGAAAAATTACAGATTTTCTTTCAGCTAATGCAGAGGTAATTGCTCGTTATCAAGGTGGTGATAATGCTGGTCACACGATTGTGATTGACGGTAAGAAATTTAAGTTGCACTTGATTCCGTCAGGTATTTTCTTCCCTGAAAAGATCTCTGTCATCGGGAATGGGATGGTTGTAAATCCTAAATCTCTAATAAAAGAGTTGACTTATCTTCATGAAGAAGGGGTGACAACAGATAACTTGCGTATTTCGGACCGTGCGCATGTCATTTTGCCATATCATATTGAATTAGACCGTCTACAAGAAGAAGCTAAGGGTGACAATAAGATTGGTACTACAATAAAGGGAATTGGTCCAGCATATATGGACAAGGCTGCTCGTGTGGGAATTCGTATTGCAGATCTTTTGGATAAAGACATATTTCGTGAGCGTTTAGAGCGCAATCTCGCAGAAAAGAATCGTCTGTTTGAAAAATTATATGATAGCACCCCTATTTCAGTTGATGATATTTTTGACGAGTACTATGAGTATGGCCAACAAATCAAGCAATACGTGACAGATACATCTGTTATCTTGAACGATGCGCTTGATAATGGCAAACGTGTGCTTTTTGAAGGTGCGCAAGGTGTTATGTTGGACATTGACCAAGGTACTTATCCATTTGTTACTTCGTCAAACCCTGTCGCTGGTGGTGTGACAATCGGGTCTGGTGTTGGTCCAAGTAAGATTGACAAGGTTGTAGGTGTGTGTAAAGCCTATACGAGTCGTGTGGGGGACGGACCTTTCCCAACGGAATTGTTTGATGAAGTGGGAGATCGCATTCGTGAAGTAGGTCATGAATACGGTACAACAACTGGCCGTCCACGTCGTGTGGGTTGGTTTGACTCAGTTGTGATGCGTCACAGCCGCCGTGTATCTGGGATTACCAATCTTTCATTGAACTCTATCGATGTTTTGAGTGGTTTGGATACAGTGAAAATCTGTGTGGCCTATGATCTTGATGGTCAACGTATTGATTACTATCCTGCTAGCCTTGAGCAGTTGAAACGCTGCAAACCAATCTACGAGGAATTGCCAGGTTGGTCAGAAGACATCACTGGGGTTCGTAATTTGGAAGATCTTCCTGAGAATGCGCGTAACTATGTTCGTCGTGTAAGCGAGTTAGTTGGTGTTCGTATCTCAACTTTCTCAGTAGGTCCTGGTCGTGAACAAACTAATATTTTAGAAAGTGTTTGGTCATAGGAGATTTTTAAGATTAGTTTAAGACAGGTTGGGTATACTATAGGCAGTTACAAGAAGACCTCCTAACTTGTTGTAACAAATATCCTAAACTTTTCTTTTTCATAATAATCTCCCTATTAAGTCACCCCATTGGGTGGCTTTTTTTGTGTTGAGAATCATGATATAATAATAAAATCGACAAGTAGGAAAAGAGAAGAAGATGAATTATACAGTTGAAGAAAAAGAATGCTTCATGAGAGAGGCTTTGAGAGAGGCTGAGATTGCTTTAGAACACGATGAAATTCCAATTGGTTGTGTGATTGTCAAGGATGGAGAAATCATTGGTAGGGGGCATAATGCGCGCGAGGAGTTGCAACGGGCGGTCATGCATGCAGAAATCATGGCTATAGAGAATGCGAACTTGGGTGAGGAGAGCTGGCGTTTACTAGATTGCACCCTTTTTGTGACCATAGAGCCCTGTGTCATGTGTAGCGGAGCGATTGGGCTTGCCCGTATTCCAAACGTAGTTTACGGGGCTAAAAACCAGAAATTTGGTGCAGCTGGGAGCTTGTACGACATTTTGACAGATGAGCGTCTCAATCATCGTGTAGAGGTAGAAACGGGAATTTTGGAAGATGACTGTGCAGCGATTATGCAGGACTTTTTCCGAAATCGACGGAAAAAATAATTTCTCTTTAAAAACCGAGGGGAATGTGGTATAATAAATAGTGGAGCAACAGTTCTGCGTGAAGCGGGTCAGGGGAGGAATCCAGCAGCCCTAAGCGAGTGTGAATTGTGTGCTCTTTTTTCGTGCTTTTTTCGAATAAATAAGATAAAATAGCCTAGAATGAATGATAATAGAAAAGAGAAAAATATGAAAATTCGTGGTTTTGAATTGGTTTCGAGTTTTACAGATGAAAATTTGTTGCCTAAGCGTGAGACAGCTCATGCGGCTGGCTATGACTTAAAGGTTGCGGAACGTACGGTGATCGCGCCAGGAGAGATTGTTCTCGTCCCAACAGGGGTCAAGGCTTATATGCAACCAACTGAGGTCCTCTATCTTTATGACCGTTCTTCAAACCCTCGTAAAAAGGGCTTGGTGTTAATTAACTCAGTTGGGGTTATTGATGGGGATTATTATGGCAATCCCGGGAATGAGGGACATATCTTTGCTCAGATGAAAAATATTACTGACCAAGAAGTGGTTCTCGAAGTTGGGGAACGTGTGGTTCAGGCTGTCTTTGCGCCTTTCTTAATTGCAGACGGAGATGAGGCAGACGGGGTTCGGACAGGTGGATTTGGATCAACAGGGCACTAAGATGAAGATTATCTTTGTACGTCATGGGGAGCCAGACTACCGTGAGTTAGAGGAGTGTTCCTACACTGGCTTTGGATTAGATTTGGCTCCTTTGTCTGAGAAAGGAAGGCGACAAGCTCAGGAACTTTGCCAAAATCCTTTGCTTGGCTCAGCTGATATACTGGTGTCTTCTGCAGTGACGCGAGCATTAGAAACGGCTTCTTATCTTACTTGTGCTACTGGCCTTCCTTTGAGAGTAGAACCCTTATTGCATGAATGGCAGGTTTACGAAAGTGGCATAGAGAATTTTGAAAAAGCACGTACTCTGTTTTTAGAAAACAAGGGGGAGTTGCTTCCTAATAGTCCTATTCAATATGAGACAGCTGAAGGGATGAAGGCGCGTTTTTTGCAAACTATGATAAAGTACCGAGACTACCAGACAGTGCTAGTTGTCGCTCATCGAATGCTCATGAGCCAATTTGTACCAGACGAGAAGATTGATTTTTGCCAAGTAATTGAGTGTGAGTTAGAGATATAGAAAGAGGTTTATTATCGCAAAGAAAAAAGCGACATTTGTGTGTCAAAATTGTGAATATAATTCACCTAAGTATCTAGGACGCTGTCCAAACTGTGGGTCTTGGTCTTCTTTTGTAGAAGAGGTTGAGGTTGCTGAGGTCAAGAATGCGCGTGTATCCTTGACGGGTGAGAAAACCAAGCCTATGAAACTGGCTGAGGTAACTTCTATCAATGTCAATCGGACAAAGACCGAGATGGAGGAATTTAACCGTGTGCTTGGTGGAGGTGTGGTACCGGGGAGTCTCGTTCTTATCGGTGGGGATCCAGGGATTGGGAAATCAACCTTCTTTTACAAGTATCGACTCAGCTGTCCCAAGTGGGTACGGTTCTCTATGTCAGTGGGGAGGAGTCTGCCCAGCAGATTAAGTTACGAGCAGAGCGCTTGGGGGATATTGATAGTGAGTTTTATCTCTATGCAGAGACTAATATGCAGAGTGTTCGAGCTGAGATAGAGCGCATCCAACCAGACTTTCTCATCATCGACTCCATCCAGACGATTATGTCTCCTGAGATTTCAGGGGTGCAGGGGTCTGTTTCTCAGGTACGAGAGGTTACAGCTGAACTTATGCAGTTAGCTAAGACTAATAACATCGCCATCTTTATCGTAGGGCATGTGACCAAGGAAGGTACTCTGGCTGGTCCGCGTATGTTGGAGCATATGGTAGATACAGTGCTTTACTTTGAAGGGGAACGCCACCATACCTTCCGTATCTTGAGAGCAGTCAAAAATCGTTTTGGGTCCACTAATGAGATTGGCATCTTTGAGATGCAGTCAGGTGGATTGGTTGAGGTGCTCAATCCGAGTCAAGTTTTCCTAGAAGAGCGTTTGGATGGGGCTACTGGTTCATCCATCGTGGTAACTATGGAAGGGACGCGTCCAATTTTGGCGGAGGTTCAAGCCTTGGTGACACCGACCATGTTTGGAAATGCCAAGCGTACGACGACAGGGCTTGATTTCAATCGCGCTAGCTTGATTATGGCTGTTTTGGAAAAACGTGCAGGGCTTCTCTTGCAAAATCAGGATGCCTATCTCAAATCTGCTGGTGGTGTCAAATTGGATGAACCTGCTATTGACTTAGCTGTTGCAGTGGCTATTGCCTCTAGTTACAAGGACAAGCCAACCAATCCTCAAGAATGCTTTGTAGGAGAGTTAGGCTTGACTGGAGAGATTCGGCGTGTGAATCGTATCGAGCAGCGCATCAATGAAGCTGCGAAGCTTGGATTTACAAAAATCTATGTACCAAAAAATTCTTTGACAGGCATTAAACCACCTCAAGAAATTCAGGTGATAGGAGTGACGACTATCCAGGAAGTTTTGAAAATGGTCTTTGCTTAATCTGTGACAAATCCTCTCAAAAATGATAAGATAGGAGAAATATTTGATTATCAAATTTTTAAGGGGGAAATCGTGTCGTATTTTGAACAGTTTATGCAAGCCAACCAGGCTTACGTTGCCCTTCATGGGAAATTAAATCTACCACTTAAGCCGAAAACAAGAGTAGCAATTGTGACCTGCATGGACTCACGGCTACACGTCGCGCAAGCTTTAGGTTTAGCACTTGGGGATGCTCATATTTTGCGGAATGCTGGCGGTCGAGTAACGGAGGACATGATTCGTTCTCTGGTGATCTCCCAGCAACAAATGGGGACAAGAGAGATTGTGGTGTTGCACCATACAGACTGTGGAGCTCAAACCTTTCAAAATGAAAGTTTTCATGAACATTTGAAACACGAGCTCGGAGTTGATGTGTCTGATCAAGATTTTTTACCATTTCAGGATGTTGAAGAGAGTGTGAGAGAGGATATGCAATTGCTTCGAGAATCTCCACTGATTCCTGATGATGTGGCTATTTCAGGTGCGGTTTACGATGTGGATACAGGGAGTATGAGAGAAGTATACTAACTTTGTCATCGAAAAAATTTCATCCTAGCATAAGATCGCTACTTCAAATGTAGCGATTTTAATTTTAATATAGCTAATATAAAGTAGCAAAAAACAAGGGTATAAATGTTTGCTCTTGTTTTATTTTTGATTGAAAAATAAAGGAAAAAGCGCTACAATGGTAGATGGAAAATGTTGTGTAAAAAACAAGTGATACATAAATACCGGAGGAAATCATGTCTTTTTCTGATTTAAAGCTGTTTGCCCTTTCTTCTAATAGAGAATTGGCAGAGCGTGTGGCGCAAGAGATTGGGATAGAGTTGGGGAAATCGACTGTTCGCCAATTTTCAGATGGAGAGATTCAAGTTAACATCGAAGAATCAATCCGTGGAAAACACGTCTTTATCCTACAATCAACGAGCTCACCTGTAAATGACAATCTGCTCGAAATTTTAATCATGGTAGATGCCTTGAAGCGGGCTAGTGCAGAATCTGTCAACGTTGTCATGCCTTACTATGGTTACGCACGTCAGGATAGAAAAGCGAGAGCGCGTGAGCCAATCACTGCAAAACTTGTGGCAAATATGCTAGAAGTGGCTGGTGTGGATCGTTTGTTGACGATTGATTTGCACGCTGCACAGATTCAGGGATTCTTTGATATTCCCGTAGATCACTTGATGGGTGCTCCATTGATTGCGGACTATTTTGAACGTCGTGGCATGGTTGGCTCTGACTACGTGGTTGTCAGCCCAGACCATGGTGGTGTGACTCGTGCTCGTAAACTAGCAGAGTTTTTGAAAACTCCGATTGCGATTATTGACAAACGCCGTAGTGTAGACAAGATGAATACCAGTGAAGTGATGAACATCATTGGTAAAGTAGAAGGTAAGACTTGTATCTTGATTGACGATATGATCGATACAGCTGGAACTATTTGTCATGCAGCGGACGCTCTTGCTGAAGCAGGTGCTGTTGAAGTTTACGCAAGCTGTACGCACCCAGTTCTTTCTGGGCCAGCTATGGACAATATCCAAAAATCAGCTATTAAGAAATTGGTTGTTTTGGATACTATCTACCTACCAGAAGAGCGTTTGATTGATAAGATTGAACAAATTTCGATTGCTCATCTTCTGGGCGATGCTATTATCCGTATTCACGAAAAACGTCCTCTTTCTCCCCTATTTTGTATTGAGAAAAAGATTTAATCTTTCACTTGAAGTAGACAGAACTCCTAGCAGGCTTCTTTTCTTGCTAGGAGATTTTTATAGTCAAAATCTGCAAGCCTTTTCAAAATATGCTATACTGAGAAAAAAGGAGGATTTCTATGAGCCAAGAATTTATCAATCCAAGTGATGGTGTGATCCGTCAGTATCTTGCAACCAGTAAAACGTTAGCGGTAGTGGGCTTGTCTGATCGTGAAGAAACAACTAGCAATCGAGTGACTAAGGAAATGCAGGCTCGGGGCTATAAAATCATTCCAGTTAATCCCAAGGCTGCAGGTGGCGAAATCTTGGGAGAAAAGGCCTACGCAAGCCTAGCTGAGATTCCTTTTCCTGTCGATATTGTCAATGTTTACCGACGGAGCGAGTTTTTACCAGATGTGGCGCGTGATTTTCTCAAGGCTGATGCCAAGATTTTTTGGGCACAACTAGGTCTAGAAAATCTAGAAGCGGAAGAAATCTTGCGTGCTGGAGGATGCGACGACATCGTGATGAATCGCTGTATCAAGAGAGAACACACACGCTTAATTCTTGAACAATAAAAGGTAGCCATGGGCTACCTTTTGTCTTAGAAAATACCAATCAATGCCTGCATGCCCAGACTGGTAAGGATGATGGCAATCCAGCAAAAGCCTCCAAGAAGAATGGACTTGCCGCTGGATTTGATTAATCCAATGAGATTGGTTTTGAGACCGATGGCGCTCATGGCCATGATAATGAGGAATTTGGAGAGTTGTTTGAGAGGGGTGAAGAAGCTACTAGACACACCGAGAGAGGTAAGGAGAGTCGTTAAGAGAGAAGCCAAGATAAAGTAAAGGATAAAAAGTGGGAAGACTTTTTTTAGTTGGAAACCCTGGCTATTTTTTTGTTGGCGACTTTGCCAGTAGGAGAGAAAGAGCGTGATAGGAATAATGGCAAGGGTGCGTGTGAGTTTAACAATAGTTGCAGACTCAAGGGTATTGGTCTGATAAAGACTGTCCCATGCGCTGGCTGTGGCCGTTACAGAAGAAGTATCATTGACCGCAGTTCCTGCAAAGAGGGCGAAGCCTTCATTTGATAGGTGAAGCCAGATTCCTAGAGTTGGAAAGATGAGTGCCGCTAAGACATTGAAGAAAAAGATAACGGAAATGGCTTGGGCAACTTCTTTTTCCTTGGCATGGATAACGGGTGCTGTCGCAGCAATGGCAGAGCCACCGCAGATAGAAGAACCCACTCCAATCAAGGTAGCCAGTTTTGTATCTAGCGCAAAGAAACTCTGGAAGAGGTAAGCAACGATTAAGGAAATCGAAATAGTGGAAAGGATAACAGGGAGTGAAGTTTGTCCAACTACGAAGACTTGCGAGATATTGAGACCAAAACCGAGTAAGATAACGGCATACTGGAGCAATTTCTTGGAACTAAAGGTCAAACCTGCATCTAGTTGTTTGTAGGGTGAGAGCCAGGGGTGGAGGAGCATTCCAGCAAAAATTGCAAAGACAGGTGCACCCACGACGGGGAAAAATCCTCCCAGAAACCAAGATACGATAGAAATGAGAAGGCAGGCCAAGATTCCTGCTCCATTTTTTGATAAAAATGACATATAAACCTCCAAAAATAAGCACTTATTATTATAGTCCTGTCGAGAAGAAAAGTAAAACAGAAAGTGAAAAATGCGGGTTTCAGATGGATTTTGCGGTCAGGGAGCTTTTGTAGTATAATAGTACTATGTTCTGTAAGTAAGGGGGATATCTATGGACTTAACCAAGCGCTTTAATAAACAGTTAGACAAGATTCAAGTTTCCTTGATTCGCCAGTTTGACCAGGCAATTTCAGAGATTCCTGGGGTCTTGCGTTTGACCTTGGGGGAACCTGATTTTACAACGCCAGATCATGTCAAGGAAGCAGCTAAGCGAGCCATTGATCAGAATCAATCCTACTATACAGGGATGAGCGGTTTTCTGACCTTGCGTCAGGCTGCTAGCGACTTTGTAAAAGAAAAGTACCAGCTAGATTATAATCCTGAAAATGAAATTTTAGTTACAATTGGGGCGACAGAGGCTTTATCTGCTACTTTGACGGCTATTTTGGAAGAGGGGGACAAGGTGCTCTTGCCAGCTCCTGCCTATCCAGGATATGAGCCGATTGTCAATCTAGTTGGGGCAGAGATTGTCGAGATTGATACAACTGAAAATGGTTTTGTCTTGACTCCTGAGATGTTGGAAAAGGCCATTTTGGAGCAAGGGGACAAGCTCAAAGCAGTTATTCTCAACTATCCAGCCAATCCGACAGGAATTACCTATAGTCGGGAGCAGTTGGAAGCCTTGGCAGACGTTTTACGCAAGTATGAGATTTTTGTTGTCTGTGATGAGGTTTACTCAGAATTGACCTATACAGGGGCAAATCATGTATCATTGGGAACTATGCTGAGAGACCAGGCTATTATTATTAATGGCTTGTCTAAATCGCATGCTATGACTGGTTGGCGTTTAGGCTTTATCTTTGCTCCTGCAGCTTTCACAGCTCAGTTAATCAAGAGTCACCAATATTTGGTTACTGCCGCAAATACCATGGCGCAACATGCTGCGGTGGAGGCCTTGACCGCTGGTAAAAACGACGCAGAGCCTATGAAGAAGGAATACATCCAGCGTCGAGATTATATCATCGGAAAGATGACTGCTCTTGGTTTTGAGATTATCAAACCAGACGGTGCCTTCTATATCTTTGCTAAGATTCCAGCAGGTTACAATCAAGACTCCTTTGCTTTTCTGAAAGATTTTGCCCAGAAGAAGGCCGTTGCCTTTATCCCTGGTGCCGCCTTTGGGCGTTACGGAGAAGGCTATGTGCGCCTGTCTTATGCAGCTAGCATGGAAACGATCAGAGAGGCCATGAAACGACTTGAGGAGTACATGAGAGAAGCATGATTCAGTCTATCACGAGTCAAGGTCTCGTACTCTACAATCGTAACTTTCGTGAGGATGACAAGCTAGTCAAAATTTTTACCGAGCAGGCTGGGAAGCGCATGTTTTTCGTCAAACACGCTGGTCAATCTAAACTAGCTCCGGTTATACAGCCCTTGGTGTTGGCACGGTTTCTCTTACGAATCAATGATGACGGCCTTAGCTACATCGAGGACTACCATGAGGTGATGACCTTTCCCAAGATTAATAGTGATCTCTTTGTTATGGCCTATGCTACCTATGTGGCTGCCTTGCAGATGCTAGTTTGCAGGATAATCAGCAGGATGCTCCCTTGTTTGCTTTCTTGAAGAAGACTCTGGAGTTGATGGAAGCAGGCATAGATTATCAGATTTTAACCAATATTTTTGAAATTCAAATCTTGACTCGATTTGGAATCAGCCTTAATTTTAATGAGTGTGTCTTTTGCCATCGTGTGGGTCAGGCCTTTGACTTTTCTTTTAAATATGGAGCCTGCCTTTGCCCAGAGCATTATCATGAAGATGAGAGACGTTGTCATCTAAATCCCAATATCCCTTATTTGCTCAATCAATTTCAAGCCATTGATTTTGAAACCTTGGAGACCATTTCGCTTAAGGCCGAAATCAAGCAAGAGCTACGCCAATTTATGGATCAACTCTACGAAGAGTATGTTGGGATTCACCTAAAATCAAAGAAATTTATTGATTCCCTAGCAGACTGGGGACAATTACTAAAAGAGGAAGATAAATGAAAAAAATTGCAGTAGATGCTATGGGGGGCGATTACGCACCTCAAGCCATCGTTGAGGGTGTCAATCAAGCCCTAGCTGACTTTTCAGATATTGAGATTCAACTCTATGGAGATGAAAGTAAGATAAAGCAATATCTAACAGCGACAGAGCGTGTTAGCATTATCCATACGGATGAGAAAATTAACTCAGACGATGAGCCGACAAAAGCTATCCGTAAGAAGAAAAATGCCAGCATGGTATTGGCAGCTAAGGCTGTTAAAGAGGGAGAAGCAGACGCTGTCCTCTCTGCTGGTAACACAGGTGCCTTGTTGGCTGCAGGATTCTTCATTGTGGGTCGTATCAAAAATATCGATCGTCCAGGACTCATGTCTACCTTGCCGACTATTAATGGAAAAGGGTTTGACATGCTAGACCTTGGAGCCAATGCGGAAAATACAGCCCATCATCTGCACCAATACGCTGTTTTGGGTTCCTTCTATGCGAAAAATGTTCGTGGGATTTCGAAACCACGTGTTGGTTTGCTCAACAATGGAACAGAAAGCAGCAAGGGAGATCCGCTTCGTAAGGAAACATACGACTTGCTAGTAGCTGATCAAAGTTTGAACTTTGTCGGAAACGTGGAAGCGCGTGATCTGATGAATGGCGTTGCGGATGTTGTCGTAACAGATGGTTTCACGGGAAACGCTGTTCTCAAATCCATTGAAGGGACAGCCATGGGAATTATGGGCTTGCTCAAGACAGCTATTACAGGTGGTGGTCTTCGAGCGAAGCTAGGTGCCCTACTTCTCAAGGATAGTCTTAAGGGGTTGAAGACACAGCTCAACTATTCAGATGTTGGAGGAGCAGTCTTGTTTGGCGTCAAGGCGCCAGTTGTAAAAACTCATGGCTCAAGTGATGCCAATGCTGTGTACAGTACGATTCGTCAGATTCGTACCATGCTAGAAACAGACGTAGTTGCTCAAACTGCGCGTGAATTTTCAGGAGAATAAAAAAGATGACAGAAAAAGAAATTTTTGACCGTATTGTAACCATTATCCAAGAGAGACAGGGAGAAGACTTTGCCGTAACAGAATCCTTAAGTTTGAAAGACGATCTAGATGCGGACTCAGTGGACTTGATGGAGTTTGTCTTGACACTAGAAGATGAATTTGGTATCGAAATCACTGATGAGGAAATCGATCAACTTCAAAGTGTAGCGGATGTAGTAGCGATTATTAAAGATAAAAAATAGCCAAAAGCAACATGCAAGTCATGTTGTTTTTTATTTGCAGAAAAAAGAGAAACTTTTAGTAGAAATTGCGAATAAAGAGATGAGAAAGAAAAAGGAGGAACGTTTATGTATATTACCGGTTTTTATCCGTGGTTCATTAGGTGGTTTTTAAAAATAAAAATGAATGAATTGTTCATTTTCGAATTGTTTTTCGAATAGATAGGTAAGGAAAAAGGGAAGGAGATAAGAAAATGATTTCAGTAATTTACCCAATCTGGCTATTTAAGTGGCTTAGAGGTTAAAGATTAGATATATAGAAAAATATAGAGGA
Organism: Streptococcus sp. DBCMS; assembly: GCA_000831085.1. Classification (GTDB taxonomy): domain Bacteria; phylum Bacillota; class Bacilli; order Lactobacillales; family Streptococcaceae; genus Streptococcus. Next base: position 22,052 of record JXRG01000021.1, on the reverse strand, counting down.
GAAGAAAGATGACAAACTTTGACAACATGGAACAGAACTTTGTAGCTCTTACAGAAGAAGAGTTGATGGATGTGGATGGGGGCTCGGTTACCGCTGTCGTTGTAGGAGGTATCTTACTAATTGGTGGTATTGCTTGGGGCTATTTTATGTAATAAGGAGAGAAAAAATGAATTTAAATAAATGGACAGAATTGACAGAAGAAGAATTGATGAATACAGAAGGTGGATTAATTACCATAGCCATGATTGCTGGAGGAGTAGCAATTTTCCTTGGTGGTCGATTAATTGGTCAAGATTTAAAACGTAAATTCGGATAAAAGTAGACTTGTATGAAAAATCTAAAAAATGTAATGGGAGCATTTCTAATTATTTTTGGAGTGCTTTGCATATTGGGAGATTTAAATGTAATCACCTTTAATGTTGAAGAATATTTCCAAACAGAATTTGTTGTTCCGATGCTTATTTTGATGATGAGTTACTTGGATTCAGCTAAAGACAAGGTTTAAAGAGAACTATTTTTAGTGTATGGCAACTGCTATTGAATAGTCATCTTTTAGTTATTATCAATGAAATAAGAACTAATTTAGGAATAGTAGGGATTTTGGTTGGAGTAGCTATTGGATTAGCCAGTATTATTTAAAAAGGAGAGAGAAAAATGAAAGAAATGGATAAAAAATTTGATATCATGACAGAAGAAGATTTGGCTCTTACTGAAGGAGGCTTCATTGTCACTACTTCCACAGCAATAGCTTGGGGTGTATTAGGAGTAGCTGCTTATATGTATGGGCGTTATCTAGGAAGTAGACGTTAAGCTAAATATAGAAGGAAATTAACTATGAATCGTAACCTAAATCTCAATACATTGTTACCTAAGCTAGCCACTATACTTCCTTTGTTAGGAATAGGTCTTAATCTTACGCTTCATCTAATTCGTACGGGTTCGCTAGTATCTTTTGATTGGCAATGGAGTTTAATAGGTTTGATTGCTGCAGGCTATTTTGGTATTTTTTGTAAGGATTTGAAGAAAAATAATCAGAACTATAAATGATGAATCTGAATGGAAAGGATTTTGCGTATGTAAATGGCGGAGTTTTTCCGCCTTTCTTTTCAGGTAAGTAGGAGTCTGTTATGAAAAAAATCTTATTAGGATTTGCTGAGGGGTATTTTGTCGTATCGATCATTCTTTATATCGCAACGTATTTGATTATGAAAAATCCGATCAATACCCTGTTTTATCCAGAAACCTATCCAATTCTGCTTGGTCTGTTTTATGTAGGATACAGGTACAAAACAAAAGAAAGTACGATTGGAAATTGATTGACCGTCAGATTGGAGTTTGGGATGAAAGTTGTTCAATTACTACGAAAAACTTGGCCAGAGACCACTGTATTATTTAGCTCAATGACCTATCTAATGATTAGAATCGTGGCTAATATAAACAAAATAAATCTACCTACGTAGTTTGAATATTTTGATATACCTACGATTTCATCATTCTTGATGACATTTATCTTACTTTATAGAAATATCATTTCAGAATAGTTTATTTCTGGGCATTCATTTTTTAACGGTTACTTTAAACAGGCAGAACTTTTGTTCTGCTTTTTACATTTAAATGATAGTTTATGCTTTTTAAAGTGCGTTTTAGGTGCAAAAATGGTTTATTTAGGAATATTTTCCTGTTTTTATCCTTATTTGGTTAAAATAATCTTACAAAGTTTTAAGAGATTATTAGAAAAAAGGAGATGGATATGAAATTTGGGAAAAGGCACTATCGTCCTCAGGTGGATCAGATGGATTGTGGCGTGGCTTCCTTGGCCATGGTATTTGGCTACTATGGTAGTTATTACTCCTTGGCTCATCTGCGAGAACTAGCTAAGACGACCATGGATGGGACGACTGCTTTGGGTCTTGTAAAGGTGGCAGAGGAAATTGGTTTTGAAACGCGAGCTATCAAGGCGGATATGACGCTCTTTGATCTGCCAGATTTGACCTTTCCTTTTGTGGCTCATGTGCTCAAGGAAGGGAAGTTACTCCACTACTATGTGGTGACAGGTCAGGATAAAAAGCACATTCATATCGCTGATCCAGATCCTGGTGTCAAGCTAACCAAGATTTCCCGTGAGCGATTTGCTCAAGAGTGGACAGGGATTAGTATTTTTATGGCGCCATCTCCAGGCTATAAACCTCATAAGGAGAAAAAACAGGGGCTCCTATCCTTCTTGCCGATTTTATTCAAACAGCGTGGCTTGATTACCAATATCGTCCTAGCGACACTCTTGGTGACCTTGATTAACATTGTAGGTTCTTATTATCTGCAGTCTATCATTGACAGTTACGTACCAGACCAGATGCGTTCGACCTTGGGCATTATCTCAATAGGACTAGTTATTGTCTATATTCTCCAGCAGATTTTGTCCTACGCGCAGGAATATCTCTTACTTGTTCTGGGTCAACGGTTGTCCATCGATGTGATTTTGTCCTACATCAAGCATGTTTTTCATCTGCCGATGTCCTTTTTCGCGACACGCAGGACAGGAGAAATCGTGTCTCGTTTTACAGATGCCAACAGTATCATCGATGCGCTGGCGTCGACCATTCTGTCGATTTTCCTAGATGTGTCGACGATTTTGATTATCTCGCTTGTCTTGTTTTCACAAAATATGACACTCTTTTTCATTAGTCTGCTTGCACTTCCTATCTATACCGTGATTATCTTTACCTTTATGAAGCCTTTTGAAAAGATGAATCGGGATACCATGGAAGCTAATGCGGTTCTGTCTTCTTCTATCATTGAGGATATCAACGGCATTGAGACCATTAAATCTTTGACCAGTGAGAGTTCGCGCTATCAAAAGATTGATAAGGAATTTGTGGCTTATCTGAAAAAATCTTTTACCTATAGTCGGGCAGAAAGCCAGCAAAAGGCTCTGAAAAAAGTTGCCCAGCTCCTGCTCAATGTTGCCGTTCTCTGGCTGGGAGCTATTCTGGTCATGGATGGGAAAATGAGTTTGGGCCAGCTGATTACTTATAATACTTTGCTTGTTTACTTTACCAATCCTTTGGAAAATATTATCAACCTGCAAACCAAGCTTCAGACAGCGCAGGTCGCCAATAACCGTCTTAACGAGGTTTATCTAGTAGCTTCGGAGTTTGAGGAGAAGAAAACAATCGAAGATTTGAGCATGATGAAGGGAGATATGACCTTTAAGCAGGTTCACTATAAGTATGGCTATGGTCGTGACGTCTTGTCGGATATCAATTTGACCATTCCGCAAGGTGCTAAGGTAGCTTTTGTGGGGATTTCAGGGTCAGGTAAGACGACCTTGGCCAAGATGATGGTTAATTTTTACGACCCTAGTCAGGGAGAGATTAGTCTGGGTGGTGTCAATCTTAATCAGATTGACAAAAAGGCTTTGCGTCAGTATATCAACTACCTGCCTCAACAGCCCTATGTCTTTAACGGGACGATTTTGGAAAATCTTCTCCTTGGAGCTAAGGAGGGAACGACTCAGGAAGATATCTTGCGGGCAGTTGAATTAGCAGAGATTAGGGAGGATATTGAGCGCATGCCACTGAATTACCAGACAGAATTAACTTCGGATGGGGCTGGAATTTCTGGTGGACAACGTCAGAGAATCGCTCTGGCGCGTGCTCTCTTGACGGATGCACCTGTTTTGATATTGGACGAGGCGACTAGCAGTTTGGATATTTTGACAGAGAAGCGAATCGTGGATAATCTTATGGCTTTGGATAAGACCTTGATTTTCATCGCCCATCGCTTGACCATCGCTGAGCGGACAGAGAAGGTTGTTGTTTTGGATCAGGGCAAGATTGTCGAAGAAGGTACCCATGCAGACTTGCTTGCACAGGATGGCTTTTATGCCCATTTGGTGAATAGCTAGAAAGAGGAGAAGATGAAACCAGAATTTTTAGAAAGTGCGGAGTTTTATAATCGTCGTTACCATAATTTTTCCAGTCGGGTGATTTTACCTATGTCACTTCTGCTCATGTTTTTACTGGGATTTGCAGTTTTTGCAGAGAAAGAGATTAGTTTGTCTACCAGAGCGACTGTCGAACCTAGTCGGATCATTGCCAATATCCAGTCGACTAGCAATCAACGCATTGTGGCAAATTATCTGGAAGAAAACAAACTAGTCAAGCAGGGGGAACTCCTCGTTCAGTACCAGCAAGGTGCGGAAGCTGTCCAGGTTGAGGCATATGCCAGTCAATTGGAGATGTTAAAGGATCAAAAAAAGCAGTTGGGGTATTTGCAATCCAGTTTGAAAGAGGGGAGTGATCAATTTCCAGAGGCGGATAAGTTTGGTTATCAGGAGATGTTTCGAGATTATCTCAGCCAAGCTAGTAGTCTTAGGAGCAATGTTTCGCAGCAAAATGCCAACATCTCCTCGCAGAATGCGGCAGCAAGTCAGAGCCAGGCCGAGATTGGCAATCTTATCAGTCAAACAGAGGATAAAATTCGAGATTATAAAACAGCTAAGTCAGCGATTGAAACAGGAGCTCAACTGGATAGTCAAAATGCAGCCTACTCATTTTATCAGACCTATAAAAATCAAGGTGAAGAAGATCCGCACGCTAAATCGCAAGTTATTGCGCAAGTGGATGCTCAAATTGCCCAGCTAGAGTCCAGTCTAGCTACGTATCGTGTACAGTATGCGGGTTCTGGAGCTCAACAGGCTCATGCAACGGGACTGGATAGTCAACTGGAATCGCTCAAATCTCAGCACTTAGTCAAAGTCGGTCAGGAATTAACTCTTTTGGATCAGAAAATTTTAGAAGCAGAGTCGGGTAAGAAAGTCCAGGGAGGTCTCCTCGATAAGGGGAAGATTACAGCAAGTGAGGATGGGGTGCTTCACCTTAATCCTGAGACTAGTGAATCCACCATGGTCGCAGAAGGAACCCTGCTAGCCCAACTCTACCCATCCTTGGAAAAAGAAGGGAAAACCAAACTCACAGCTTATCTCAGTTCAAAAGATGTTGCTAGAGTCAAGATTGGGGACTCTGTTCGTTATACTACGACTAATGATGCCAAGAATCAAATTTTCCTGGATTCCACGATTACAAGTATTGATGCGACAGCTACAAAAACTGAACAAGGAAATTTCTTTAAAATTGAGGCGGAGACCCATCTGACTTCTGAGCAGGCTGCAACACTTCGCTATGGTTTAGAAGGTCGTCTACAGATGATTACAGGGAAGAAAAGCTATCTCCGTTATTTTTGGGATCAATTTTTGAATAAAGGGTAATATTCGTGTTTTTCAGAGGATAAATGATTTTAAAACTGTAAGAAGAGTTCATCTTGCAGTTTTTCTTTACGCTTAAAACGAGAAAACGTTATTTATTCGTAAAAACCTTGAATTTTTCATGCTTTTGTGGTAGAATGTGCTCAAGTAAAACGAAAGGCGAACTTTAAAATGTCAAAACAACTGATCTATTCGGGAAAAGCTAAGGATATCTATACAACTGAGGATGAAAATCTCATTATTTCAACTTACAAGGACCAAGCAACTGCCTTCAACGGTGTCAAGAAGGAGCAGATTGCGGGCAAGGGAGTGTTAAATAATCAGATTTCATCTTTTATTTTTGAGAAATTAAATGCGGCTGGTATAGCGACTCATTTTGTGGAGAAGCTTTCGGATACGGAACAGCTCAATAAAAAGGTGGAGATTATTCCTTTGGAAGTTGTGCTCCGTAACTACACGGCTGGTTCCTTTTCAAAACGTTTTGGCGTAGAAGAAGGTATCGCATTTGAGACTCCGATTGTCGAATTTTACTATAAAAATGATGATTTGGATGATCCCTTTATCAATGATGAGCATGTGAAATTCCTAAAAATTGCGGATGACCAGCAGATTGCCTACTTGAAAGAAGAAACCCGTCGTATCAATGAACTCTTGAAAGATTGGTTTGCTGAGATTGGCCTTAAATTGATTGACTTTAAGCTAGAGTTCGGTTTTGACAAGGATGGCAAGATTATCTTAGCAGACGAATTTTCACCAGATAACTGCCGTCTGTGGGATGCAGATGGCAATCATATGGACAAGGATGTTTTCCGCAGGGGATTGGGAGAACTAACTGATGTTTACGAGATTGTCTGGGAGAAATTGCAGGGTTTGAAATAATCTGTTTGCAAGAGCTGAAATAAAGGAATAAGAATTGATGGAAAAACGTATTTTTGTTGAAAAAAAGGCTGATTTTCAGGTCAAGTCAGAGAGTTTGGTAAGGGAGCTCCAGCACAACTTGGGATTGTCAACTTTGAAAAGTATTCGCATTGTGCAAGTTTATGATGTCTTTGATTTGGCAGAGAATTTGTTTGCGCCTGCAGAAAAACATATCTTCTCTGAGCAGGTGACAGACCATGTCTTGGATGAATCAGCCGTGCAAGCGGATCTTACCAACTATGCTTTCTTTGCCATTGAAAGTTTGCCAGGGCAATTTGACCAGCGTGCAGCTTCTTCACAGGAAGCCTTGCTTTTACTGGGAAGTTCAAGTGATGTAATAGTCAACACAGCCCAGCTTTACTTGGTCAATAAGGATATTGATGCGACTGAGTTGGAAGCGGTCAAGAACTACCTGCTCAACCCAGTTGATTCTCGTTTCAAGGATATCACGACAGGAATTGCCAAGCAGGAATTTTCAGAGTCGGACAAGACCATTCCTAAATTGACTTTCTTTGAAAGTTATACGGCAGAAGACTTTGCTCGCTACAAGGCCGAGCAAGGGATGGCAATGGAAGTGGATGATTTGCTCTTTATCCAAGACTATTTCAAGTCAATCGGGCGCGTGCCAACTGAGACTGAGCTCAAGGTGTTGGATACCTACTGGTCTGACCACTGCCGTCATACAACATTCGAGACTGAGTTGAAAAACATTGATTTTTCAGCTTCTAAATTCCAAAAACAATTGCAAGCGACTTATGACAAGTATATTGCCATGCGTGATGAACTAGGTCGGTCTGAAAAGCCACAAACCTTGATGGATATGGCGACTATTTTTGGTCGTTATGAGCGTGCTAATGGACGTTTGGACGACATGGAAGTGTCAGACGAAATCAATGCATGCTCGGTTGAAATCGAAGTGGACGTTGATGGTGTCAAGGAACCTTGGCTCCTTATGTTCAAAAACGAAACCCACAACCACCCAACGGAAATTGAACCATTTGGTGGGGCTGCTACCTGTATCGGTGGAGCCATTCGTGACCCATTGTCAGGCCGTTCCTACGTTTACCAAGCTATGCGTATCTCAGGTGCTGGTGATATTACAGCTCCGATTTCAGAAACGCGCGCTGGTAAATTGCCACAACAAGTCATTTCGAAGACAGCGGCTCATGGTTATTCCTCGTATGGTAACCAAATTGGTCTTGCAACGACCTACGTTCGTGAATACTTCCACCCAGGTTTCGTTGCTAAGCGTATGGAGCTAGGTGCAGTTGTCGGTGCTGCTCCTAAGGGCAATGTAGTCCGTGAAAAACCTGAAGCGGGTGATGTGATTATCTTGCTAGGTGGTAAGACTGGGCGTGATGGTGTCGGTGGTGCGACAGGGTCTTCTAAGGTTCAAACAGTTGAGTCTGTAGAGACTGCTGGAGCTGAGGTTCAAAAAGGGAATGCCATCGAAGAACGCAAGATTCAGCGCCTTTTCCGCAATGGTGATGTCACTCGTCTCATCAAGAAATCCAACGACTTTGGAGCAGGTGGTGTCTGTGTGGCTATCGGTGAATTGGCAGATGGTCTTGAAATTGATCTCAACAAGGTTCCTCTTAAATACCAAGGTTTGAACGGTACAGAAATTGCTATCTCTGAATCACAAGAACGGATGGCAGTTGTGGTGCGTCCTGAAGACGTAGATTCCTTCGTTGCAGAATGTAATACAGAAAATATTGACGCGGTTGTTGTGGCAACAGTGACTGAAAAACCAAATCTTGTCATGAACTGGAATGGTGAAACCATCGTCGACTTGGAACGTCGCTTCCTTGATACAAACGGTGTGCGCGTAGTCGTTGATGCCAAGGTTGTGGACAAGGATGTCAAACTCCCAGAAGAACGCACAACAACTACTAACACACTTGAAGCAGATACCCTTGCGGTTCTGTCTGATTTGAACCATGCAAGTCAAAAAGGCTTGCAGACCATCTTTGACTGTTCGGTCGGTCGTTCAACGGTCAATCACCCACTTGGTGGTCGCTACCAACTCACACCAACTGAGGCATCTGTGCAGAAATTGCCAGTTCAACACGGTGTGACTCACACTGCGTCTGTCATGGCCCAAGGATTCAATCCATATGTGGCAGAATGGTCTCCATACCACGGAGCTGCTTATGCGGTTATCGAAGCAACTGCTCGTTTAGTGGCTACTGGTGCAAACTGGTCCAAGGCTCGCTTCTCTTACCAAGAGTATTTCGAGCGGATGGACAAACAAGCTGAGCGTTTCGGTCAGCCAGTAGCAGCTCTCCTAGGTTCTATCGAAGCACAAATCCAGCTTGGCTTGCCATCTATCGGTGGTAAGGACTCTATGTCTGGTACTTTTGAAGAATTGACTGTACCGCCAACCTTGGTTGCCTTTGGGGTGACGACGGCAGATAGCCGTAAGGTCCTCTCTCCTGAGTTCAAGACTGCTGGTGAAAACATCTACTACATCCCAGGTCAAGCTCTAGCACAAGAAATTGACTTTGATCTTATCAAGTCTAATTTTGCTCAATTTGAAGCTATCCAAGCTGGACACAAAGTAACATCTGCATCAGCTGTTAAATACGGAGGTGTCCTTGAAAGCTTGGCTCTTGCTACTATTGGGAACCATATTGGTGCAGAGGTGACCTTGCCTGAACTTGAAAGTTCTTTAACAGCTCAATTGGGCGGATTTGTCTTCACATCTCCTGAAGAGATTGCTGGAGTAGAGAAAATCGGTCAAACAAGCGCAGACTTTACACTCCTTGTCAACGGTGTGAAGTTAGATGGACAGAAACTTGACAGTGCCTTCCAAGGAAAACTAGAAGAAGTTTACCCTACTGAATTTGCACAAGCCAAAGAATTGGACGAAGTACCAGCTGTCGCTTCTAACGCAGTCATCAAAGCCAAAGAAACTATTGAAAAACCGGTGGTTTACATCCCAGTCTTCCCAGGAACCAACTCAGAATATGATTCAGCTAAGGCCTTTGAAAAAGAAGGTGCAGAGGTCAACTTGGTGCCATTTGTGACCTTGAATGAAGAAGCTATTGTCAAGTCAGTTGAAACTATGGTTGACAATATCGGCAAGGCAAACATTCTCTTCTTTGCAGGTGGTTTCTCAGCTGCGGATGAGCCGGATGGATCAGCTAAGTTTATTGTCAATATCCTTCTTAATGAAAAAGTACGTTCAGCCATTGATGGCTTTATCGCTCGTGGTGGCTTGATTATCGGTATCTGTAATGGGTTCCAGGCCTTGGTCAAATCAGGTCTTCTTCCATATGGAAACTTTGAAGATGCAAGTAGCACTAGCCCAACCCTCTTCTACAATGATGCCAACCAACACGTGGCCAAGATGGTGGAAACTCGGATTGCCAATACCAACTCACCATGGTTGGCTGGAGTACAAGTGGGCGATATCCATGCCATCCCAGTATCGCATGGTGAAGGGAAGTTTGTTGTGACGGCCGAGGAATTTGCGGAGCTCCGCGACAATGGTCAAATCTTTAGCCAATACGTTGACTTTGAAGGCAAACCGAGTATGGACTCTAAGTATAATCCGAATGGTTCGGTAAATGCCATCGAAGGAATTACCAGCAAGAATGGTCAAATCATCGGTAAGATGGGACACTCAGAACGTTATGAAGAAGGTCTTTTCCAAAACATCCCAGGAAATAAAGACCAGCACCTATTCGCGTCGGCTGTGCGTTATTTCACAGGGAAATAAAAGGTATAAAAAATGACATACGAAGTAAAATCTCTTAATGAAGAATGTGGTGTTTTCGGTATCTGGGGACATCCAGATGCTGCTAAATTAACCTATTTTGGTCTCCACAGTCTTCAGCACCGTGGTCAGGAGGGGGCAGGAATCCTCTCCAATGATCAGGGGCAATTGAAGCGTCATCGTGACATGGGGCTTTTATCAGAAGTGTTCAGAAACCCAGCTAATTTGGATAAACTGACTGGAACGAGCGCGATTGGGCATGTTCGTTACGCGACTGCTGGCGAAGCTTCTGTGGACAACATCCAGCCCTTCCTCTTTCGCTTTCATGATATGCAGTTTGGACTTGCTCACAACGGAAACTTGACCAATGCTGAATCGCTCAAGCAAGAATTGGAACAAAGAGGAGCTATTTTCAGTTCAACTTCGGACTCGGAAATCTTGGCACACCTCATTCGTCGGAGTCACAATCCGAACTTGATGGGCAAAATCAAGGAGCGCTCAGCCTTGTAAAAGGTGGCTTTGCTTATATCCTGCTATTTGAGGACAAGTTGATTGCGGCGCTTGATCCTAATGGTTTCCGTCCACTTTCTATTGGGAAAATGGCAAACGGAGCAGTAGTGGTTTCATCTGAAACCTGTGCCTTTGAAGTCATCGGTGCCGAGTGGATTCGTGATGTGAAACCAGGGGAAATTGTGATTGTGGATGACAATGGGATTCAGTACGATACCTATACGAATGATACCCAGTTGGCGATTTGCTCTATGGAGTATATCTATTTTGCCCGTCCTGACTCTAATATCCATGGTGTTAATGTCCATACAGCTCGCAAACGTATGGGGGCTCAATTAGCGCGTGAATTTAAGCATGAGGCAGATATCGTGGTCGGTGTGCCAAATTCCTCGCTCAGCGCAGCTATGGGATTTGCAGAAGAATCTGGTCTGCCAAATGAAATGGGTCTCATCAAAAACCAATACACGCAACGCACCTTTATCCAACCGACTCAAGAATTGCGAGAGCAAGGGGTGCGGATGAAACTGTCTGCTGTTTCGGGCGTTGTCAAAGGCAAACGTGTGGTGATGGTGGATGATTCCATTGTTCGTGGGACAACCTCTCGCCGTATCGTTCAGCTTTTGAAAGAAGCGGGTGCTTCTGAAGTTCACGTTGCCATTGGTAGTCCAGCGCTAGCTTATCCATGTTTTTACGGGATTGATATCCAGACGCGTCAGGAGCTGATTGCGGCCAATCATACGGTCGAAGAAACTCGCCAAATCATTGGTGCGGATAGCCTGACCTATCTTTCGATTGATGGCTTGATTAATTCTATCGGCATCGAAACAGATGCGCCAAACGGTGGTCTCTGTGTCGCTTACTTTGACGGTGATTACCCAACACCTCTATATGACTACGAAGAAGACTATCGTAGAAGTTTGAGGGATAAGACCAGTTTTTACAAATAGACGGATAAAGACTCTCCATGAAAGGAAAGGAAGAGAAGATGACAAATAAAAATGCTTATGCGCAGTCAGGTGTGGATGTTGAAGCGGGTTATGAAGTTGTTGAGCGGATCAAAAAGCACGTGGCTCGTACGGAGCGTGCAGGTGTTATGGGAGCTCTAGGTGGTTTCGGTGGCATGTTTGACCTCTCAAAAACAGGTGTCAAAGAGCCCGTCTTGATTTCAGGGACTGACGGTGTCGGAACCAAGCTCATGCTGGCTATCAAGTACGACAAGCACGATACCATCGGGCAGGACTGTGTGGCTATGTGTGTCAATGATATCATCGCTGCAGGTGCGGAGCCTCTTTACTTCCTTGACTACGTCGCGACAGGGAAGAATGAACCAGCTAAACTAGAACAAGTCGTTGCTGGAGTGGCAGAGGGCTGTGTGCAGGCTGGTGCTGCCCTTATCGGTGGGGAAACAGCTGAAATGCCAGGTATGTATGGTGAAGATGACTATGACTTGGCTGGTTTTGCGGTCGGTGTGGCTGAAAAATCTCAAATCATCGATGGATCAAAGGTGGCAGAAGGAGATATTCTTCTCGGACTTGCTTCAAGTGGGATTCATTCAAATGGTTACTCACTCGTTCGTCGTGTCTTTGCCGACTACTCAGGTGAAGAAGTCTTGCCAGAATTGGAAGGCAAGCAACTTAAGGAGGTTCTTCTTGAACCAACTCGTATCTATGTCAAGGCTGTCTTGCCACTCATCAAGGAAGAGTTGGTCAATGGAATTGCCCACATCACAGGTGGTGGTTTCATCGAGAATGTCCCTCGTATGTTTGCGGCTGACCTAGCTGCGGAGATTGAAGAAGACAAGATTCCAGTCCTTCCTATTTTCAAAGCTCTTGAAAAATACGGTGAAATCAAGCATGAAGAAATGTTTGAAATCTTCAACATGGGTGTGGGACTCATGCTGGCAGTTAGCCTGAAAATGTAGGTCGCGTCAAGGAATTGTTGGATGAACCAGTCTATGAAATTGGTCGCATCGTCAAGAAAGAAAACGAAAGTGTCATCATCAAATGAAAAAAATAGCGGTTTTTGCCTCTGGTAACGGCTCAAATTTTCAGGTGATTGCCGAAGAATTTCCGGTGGAATTTGTTTTTTCAGACCATCGTGACGCCTATGTGCTGGAACGTGCAGACAAGCTCGGCGTCCTGTCCTATGCTTTTGAACTCAAGGAGTTTGAGAACAAGGCGGACTACGAAGCAGCTCTTGCCGAACTCTTGGAAGAACACCAGATTGACTTGGTTTGTCTAGCAGGCTACATGAAAATCGTTGGGCCAACTTTATTAGCAGCTTATGAAGGTCGAATTATCAACATTCATCCTGCCTACCTTCCAGAATTTCCAGGAGCTCATGGGATTGAGGACGCTTGGAATGCTGGGGTTGCTGAGAGTGGTGTGACCATTCACTGGGTGGACTCAGGTGTGGATACAGGCAAGGTCATCAAACAAGTCCGTGTGCCACGGCTAGCTGATGATACCATCGAAAGCTTTGAAGCTCGGATTCATGAGGCAGAGTACAAGTTGTATCCAGAGGTGCTGGATAGCTTGGGAGTGGAGAGAAGGTAAGAAGTAAATCAAGTTTTGATTGCGCAATCTTGCTAGGAGAAAAAATGATTGAACTGAAATTGGTAGATGAGAGCAGTTTTCAGGCAGTGCTGGATTTGAAAATATCAGAAGCTGATGAACGAGCACGTTTCGTAGCTCCAAATATTCGCTCTTTAGCTGATGCATGGCTCTACCGGAAAAACGAAGATGTGTTTCCGATGGCAATCTATTGGGATAAGCAAGTGGTTGGCTTTCTCCTGCTAGAAATAGACAAGGATGAAGCGGAATACTTTATCTGGCGGATAATGATTGGTCAGCAGTACCAAGGAAGAGGTTATGGTCGAAAAGCCTTGGAAGTTCTAATCAAAGAGGCCCAGATGGATAGAGCTTGCAGTCATATTACTGCAGATTATGTGGTTGGAAATGAAAAAATGAAGCACCTGTTGACTAGTCTGGGTTTTCAGGAAACAGGATTTATAGAAGAAAATAACGAAGTCGCTATGCGCTTGGATCTAAAGAAAGAGGAATAGAATGACGAAAAAGGCCTTAATCAGCGTCTCAGACAAAGCGGGCATTGTTGAATTTGCCCAAGAACTTAAAAAACTCGGTTGGGACATTATCTCGACAGGTGGGACAAAGGTTACCCTTGATAATGCTGGGGTGGAGACCATTGCAATTGATGATGTGACTGGTTTTCCGGAGATGATGGACGGTCGTGTCAAGACCCTCCACCCAAATATCCATGGTGGGCTCCTCGCTCGTCGTGATCTCGATAGCCACCTTGAGGCGGCTAAGGACAATAAGATCGAGCTTATCGACCTTGTAGTGGTCAACCTCTATCCTTTCAAGGAAACAATCCTCAAACCAGATGTGACGTACGCTGACGCAGTTGAAAATATCGATATCGGTGGGCCATCCATGCTTCGTTCAGCAGCTAAAAACCACGCTAGCGTAACGGTTGTGGTAGACCCTGTTGACTATGCAGTGGTTTTGGATGAGTTGTCAGCCAATGGTGAAACGACTTATGAAACCCGCCAACGTTTAGCAGCCAAGGTTTTCCGTCACACAGCAGCTTATGATGCCTTGATTGCAGAATATTTCACAGCTCAAGTGGGTGAAGCAAAACCAGAAAAGCTCACTTTGACCTATGACCTCAAACAAGCCATGCGCTATGGGGAAAATCCTCAGCAGGACGCTGACTTCTACCAAAAAGCTTTGCCGACTGACTATTCGATTGCATCAGCGAAACAGCTCAACGGTAAGGAATTGTCCTTCAATAACATTCGTGACGCGGATGCGGCCATCCGTATTATCCGTGATTTCAAAGATCGTCCAACCGTTGTGGCTCTCAAACACATGAACCCATGTGGAATTGGTCAAGCTGACGACATCGAAACTGCTTGGAATTACGCTTATGAGTCTGACCCAGTGTCTATCTTTGGTGGAATTGTCGTCCTTAACCGTGAGGTGGATGCTGCGACAGCTGAGAAGATGCACGGCGTTTTCCTCGAGATCATCATCGCACCGAGCTATACGGATGAAGCGCTAGCCATTTTGACCAACAAAAAGAAAAACTTGCGCATCCTTGCCTTGCCATTCGACGCTCAAGATGCCAGCGAAGTGGAAGCAGAATACACAGGCGTGGTTGGTGGACTGCTCGTGCAAAACCAAGACGTGGTCAAGGAAAGTCCAGCTGACTGGCAAGTGGTGACCAAGCGCCAGCCAACCGAGACAGAAGCGACTGCACTTGAGTTCGCTTGGAAGGCTATCAAGTACGTCAAATCCAACGGGATCATCGTGACCAATGACCACATGACACTTGGCGTTGGCCCAGGTCAAACCAACCGTGTGGCTTCAGTCCGTATCGCTATTGACCAAGCTAAAGACCGCCTTGATGGCGCTGTGCTTGCTTCGGATGCCTTCTTCCCATTCGCGGATAACGTGGAAGAAATCGCTAAAGCAGGAATCAAGGCCATCATCCAGCCGGGTGGATCAGTACGTGACCAAGAATCCATCGAAGCAGCGGATAAATATGGCTTGACCATGGTCTTCACAGGCGTGAGACATTTTAGACATTAAGAAAATAAGAAAACATCCAATAAATGGATGTTTTTAAAATGCGTGAAAAAATCACATATTATTTAAAAAAAAGATGTACGATTCTAGTAAAATAAGGTATAATATAGAGTAGGAAGTGAAAAAATCACGCAAGGAGTTATAATTATGTTGATAAATTTTAGATTTGATAATTTTCTTTCAATTAATGAATTGGTTGAATTCTCTATGGTTCCAGGTAGAACAAAAGGACTTCAAGAGAGTCTTATTAATTTAAGTACTCATAAAAAGCTATTAAAAATATCTGCTATATATGGGGCAAATGCTTCTGGGAAATCAAGTTTTATAAAGGCGCTTTTATATGCTAGATTTTTAATCGTGAATGGTTTTCAGGACAAACTGGTATTTACAAGTAGTTTTAATAAAAACAAACCTGATAACAAGAAGAAAGAAAGCCGGTTTGAATTTGAGATTGTAGTGGAAAACAGGCTTATAGTTATGGTTTTTCGGTAATTTTATCAGAAAGAAAGTTTGTGAAAGAATGGCTTTATGATGTTACTGATGAAGAAACACTTATCTATACTGTAAATAGAGAATTACAAGAATTTAGCATTAATGATGACTTTATTGATATTAGTCAAGAAGATAAACAAAGATTATATATTTATATTGAGGATAATATACAGGATGAGAATCAGTTGTTTCTGAATGCTCTACAAGACGGGAAAAAAGCTATAACTATAAATGAAGATTTTCGAATATTCGATAGTATTTTTGAATGGTTTAGCGAGACGTTAGAGGTTCTTCAGATTGATGATGAAGCAAGGGGGTCAATTCCTAGTGTCACCTTACAAGATGAAGTGTACAAAATGGATTTAGGAACTTATCTGGATATGAATGACACAGGAGTAGTTGATCTTGTACCAATACCTGTCGAAAACTTAGAAGGAATTCCAGCAAAAATACAAAGTCGTATACAAGAACAAATAATTAGTTCGGTCGCACAACGAAAGAATAAACAAGGAGAAATGTCAACTATTCTTAAAACGCCTACTCATATTTTTATTATAACAGTCGATAGAGATAATAGTATGTCCTTTTCAGAGTTGAAGTTTAAACATAAGAATGGAACATTATATAGTTTGTTTGAAGAATCAGATGGTACGGTAAGGCTTGTAGAATTGTTTTCTGTATTGTTTAATAATAAAGATAAAGTATTTGTTATTGATGAAATAGATAGAAGTTTACATCCACTTTTAACATATAATTTTATTAAATCATTTAGAACTAAAAAAGGAAATAATCAACTTATTGTTACGACACATGAGGATATGTTGCTAGATTTCAGTATTCTTCGAAGAGATGAGATTTGGTTTGTTGAGAAAAATGAAGAAGGTAATACATCTTTGTATAGTTTAGAAGAATTTAAAGAGAGATTTGATAAAAATATTGCAAATGCATATTTAGATGGTAGATATGGGGCGGTACCTAGATTACAGAATTTATTCACTTCTTTGGTCGAAGAGGAGAGATAAAGATATGACTGGATATAAAAGTACAGGAAATATGAGATTGGTCAGGAAACAACCATTCCAAGTAAGAGAAATTTCTGAAATTCGTGAACCAAGAAGAATATTTATTATATTTACTGAAGGTGTAGAGACTGAACAAAGATATTTTGAAGAATTATCAAAATCTGAAAATGTAAAGAAAAACATTCAAATCAAAGTATTAAATAGATGGAAAGAGCATTCAGGAAGATCGAATCAATTCCAAGTAGTAGATGATATAAGAGAATTTATTTTTCGAGTAACTGAGATTGATGAAAAAGATAAATCTAGATTTGAAAGTTATTCCAAGCAAATTGTTGATGGATGTACTAACAAAACGTTATTAAATATTGCGAATAAAAATAATAAACTAATTCAAAAATATCCAGATTTAATGTCTGAAAAAGAAAATATTCAAAATCAGTTATTTGCGTTGGCAACAATTACAACTTATGATTCAACTTATGATAAAATCTGTATTATAATCGATAGGGATGTAAATAGTTTTAGTGAAGAGCAATATCAAAATGCAATAAAATTATCTGAAGAGAACAACTTTATTTTAGGGGTCTCTAATCCATGCTTTGAATTTTTCTTGTTAATGCATATATGTGATATGTCAAAGTTTTCAAAGGATGATATATTGGAGAATAAAAAGGAACAGGATAAAACTTTGATGGAGCGTACTTTGGATAAGTTGATGAAAGAAGAAATAGGCACATCGTTTAAGAAGCAAAGTTATGATGTTAAATATTTCATAGAAAATATAGATAAAGGAATAGAAAACTCAAAGTTATATCAATTTGAAAATGATAAACTCATTAATGAAGTTGGAACATCAGTATTTACTATATTGGATGAAATATTAAACTCCCCTTACTAAAATATCCGTATTAGTTTACAAATGATAAACTACTAATGAACCGTCCAACTGTTGTAGCTTTGAAACACATGAACCCATGTGGAATCGGTCAGGCTGACGATATCGAAACAGCTTGGGACTACGCTTATGAGTCTGACCCAGTTTCTATCTTTGGTGGAATCGTCGTTCTTAACCGTGAGGTGGATGCTGCGACTGCTGAGAAGATGCACGGCGTTTTCCTCGAGATCATCATCGCACCGAGCTATACCAATGAAGCGCTAGCCATTTTGACTAATAAAAAGAAAAACTTGCGTATCCTTGCTTTGCCATTTGACGCTCAAGAAGCCAGCGAAGTGGAAGCGGAATATACAGGTGTGGTTGGTGGACTTCTGGTGCAAAACCAAGACGTGGTCAAAGAAAGCCCAGCTGACTGGCAAGTAGTGACCAAGCGCCAGCCAACCGAGACAGAAGCAACCGCCCTCGAGTTCGCTTGGAAGGCTATCAAGTATGTCAAATCAAACGGCATCATCATCACCAACGATCACATGACACTTGGTGTTGGCCCTGGTCAAACTAACCGTGTGGCTTCTGTTCGTATTGCGATTGACCAAGCTAAAGACCGTCTGGACGGTGCTGTTCTTGCTTCAGATGCCTTCTTCCCATTTGCGGATAACGTGGAAGAAATCGCCAAAGCAGGTATTAAGGCCATCATCCAGTCAGGTGGTTCCGTCCGTGACCAAGAATCCATCGAAGCGGCGGACAAATACGGCTTGACCATGGTCTTCACAGGCGTGAGACATTTTAGACATTAAAAAAATGAAAGGGAAGAAAACAGTTTCTTTCCTTTTTTGGCTTAAAATACTAAGTGAAACAAGATTAAAACGAACGTTTATGATATAATGTTAGTAAATAATTCGCAAAAGAGGTTAAGAGATGAAGCTGTTAGTTGTCGGTTCTGGTGGTCGTGAACATGCCATTGCTAAGAAGTTGCTTGAATCAAAAGACGTTGAAAATGTCTTTGTAGCTCCTGGAAATGACGGAATGACTCTGGATAGTTTGGAATTGGTAAATATCTCTATTTCCGAACATTCTAAGTTAATTGAGTTTGCAAAGGCCAACGATATTGCTTGGACCTTCATCGGGCCAGATGATGCCCTTGCTGCTGGTATCGTGGATGATTTTAACCAAGCTGGGCTCAAGGCTTTTGGTCCGACTAGGGCTGCAGCGGAGCTGGAGTGGTCCAAGGATTTTGCTAAGGAAATCATGGTCAAATACGGAGTTCCGACAGCAGCCTATGGTACATTTTCAGATTTCGAGGAGGCCAAGGCCTATATCGAAGAAAAAGGTGCCCCAATCGTAGTCAAGGCGGATGGATTGGCGCTCGGGAAAGGTGTCGTCGTTGCCGAGACAGTCGAGCAAGCAGTAGAAGCCGCTCATGAGATGCTCTTAGACAATAAATTCGGTGATTCAGGTGCGCGTGTGGTCGTCGAGGAATTCCTTGAAGGAGAAGAGTTCTCCCTCTTTGCCTTTGTCAATGGGGACAAGTTCTACATCATGCCAACGGCTCAGGATCACAAACGTGCTTACGATGGCGACAAGGGCCCTAACACTGGCGGGATGGGTGCCTATGCGCCAGTTCCTCACTTGCCACAGAGCGTGGTTGACACAGCGGTTGAGACTATTGTCAAGCCAGTTCTTGAAGGGATGATCAAAGAAGGTCGTCCGTATCTTGGTGTTCTTTATGCGGGGCTTATCTTGACAGTAGACGGACCTAAGGTTATCGAGTTCAACGCTCGGTTCGGAGATCCAGAAACTCAGATTATTTTGCCTCGTTTGACATCTGACTTTGCGCAAAATATCACGGATATTCTCGATGGCAAGCAGCCAAACATCACGTGGACGGACAAGGGTGTGACTCTGGGTGTGGTTGTCGCATCCAAGGGCTACCCGCTAGATTATGCAAAGGGTGTCGAGTTGCCAGCCAAAACCGAAGGCGACATCATCACCTACTATGCAGGGGCTAAGTTTGCGGAAAATAGCAGAGCATTGCTTTCAAATGGCGGACGTGTCTATATGCTTGTCACCACAGCAGATACCGTCAAAGAAACCCAAGATATCATCTACAAAGAACTCGACAAACAAAACACAGAAGGCTTCTTCTACCGAACAGATATCGGAAGCAAGGCTATAAAAGATTAACAGACATATTTGCCATGGCGAGCGAAAGCGAGCCAAAGTAAGATAATGGTCGCTTAATTTGCGAGCGTTAGCGAGCTAGTATAGGATAATCGTCGCAGTAGTGGAACTCCTAGTAGCAGAGCTACTAGGAGCGGAAAACTGGAGACTCAGGCTCCAGTTTTAGTAATGGAACGCTACAGGCGGTCGCTTACGTCCACACTACAATAGACGATTATCGAAAAAGGAGAAAAAATGAAACCAGTAATTTCCATCATCATGGGCTCAAAATCCGACTGGGTAACCATGCAAAAAACCGCCGAAGTCCTAGACCGTTTCGGTGTAGCCTACGAAAAGAAAGTTGTTTCCGCACACCGTACACCAGACCTCATGTTCAAACATGCGGAAGAAGCACGTAACCGTGGCATCAAGGTCATCATCGCTGGTGCGGGTGGCGCAGCCCATTTGCCAGGTATGGTAGCTGCCAAAACAACCCTTCCTGTCATTGGTGTACCAGTCAAATCACGTGCTCTTAGTGGCGTGGACTCGCTCTACTCTATCGTTCAGATGCCGGGTGGCGTACCAGTCGCAACTATGGCTATCGGTGAAGCTGGTGCGACAAATGCGGCCCTCTTTGCCCTTCGTCTTCTTTCAGTAGAGGATCAGGCTATCGCGACAGCTTGGCAGATTTCGCAGAAGAACAAGGAAAAATCGCAGAGGAGTCAAGCAATGAGCTCATCTAAAACAATCGGAATTATCGGCGGCGGTCAGCTGGGTCAGATGATGGCCATTTCTGCTATTTACATGGGCTACAAGGTTATCGCGCTGGATCCTGCAGCGGATTGCCCAGCTTCCCGTGTGGCGGAAATCATCGTGGCACCTTATAATGATGTGGATGCCCTCCGTCAGCTGGCTGAGCGTTGCGATGTTCTCACCTATGAATTTGAGAATGTTGATGCTAATGGTCTGGATGCTGTCATCAAGAATGGGCAACTCCCTCAAGGAATAGATCTACTTCGCATTTCTCAAAATCGCATTTTTGAAAAGGATTTTCTCTCTAACAAGGCTCAAGTCACTGTTGCCCCTTATAAGGTTGTGACTTCTAGCCAAGACTTGGCAGATATTGACCTATCGAAAAACTATGTCCTCAAGACGGCGACTGGTGGCTATGACGGGCATGGACAAAAGGTCATTCGTTCAGAAGCGGACTTGGAAGAAGCCTATGCACTAGCCGATTCAGCAGACTGCGTTTTGGAAGAATTTGTCAACTTTGATCTTGAAATTTCCGTCATCGTGTCAGGAAATGGCAAGGATGTGACTGTTTTTCCAGTTCAGGAAAATATCCATCGCAACAACATTCTTTCAAAAACCATCGTGCCTGCTCGAATTTCAGAAAGTCTAGCAGACAAGGCTAAAGCTATGGCAGTGCGAATCGCAGAACAACTCAACTTGTCTGGCACCCTTTGTGTGGAAATGTTTGCGACAGCTGATGACATCATTGTCAATGAGATTGCTCCACGTCCGCACAACTCAGGTCACTACTCTATCGAAGCCTGCGACTTCTCCCAGTTTGACACCCATATTTTAGGCGTTCTTGGAGCGCCATTGCCAGCCATTAGACTGCATGCACCTGCTGTTATGCTTAATGTCCTCGGCCAGCACGTCGAGGCCGCTGAACAATATATCACAGAAAATCCAAGCGCCCACCTCCATCTATATGGTAAAATAGAAGCGAAGCACGACCGCAAGATGGGACATGTGACTTTGTTTAGTGATGAACCGGATGAGGTTGGAGAGTTTAGGGAAAGGATTGATTTTTAATGTTTACTGAAATTAAATGTATTGCTAATTACGGAACATTTAAATCGGTTAAAGATATTCAATTAAAAAAAAATACAATAATATATGCCCCAAATGGTTCTGGAAAAACAACATTTTCATTGATTTTCCAATCTTTGATGGAAAATAATGCAGATATAATAGCTAAGAAAAGAAGATTCAACTCTGATGATGGGCCACTTATTAAGTTGGCAACAGATTTGAAGTCTAGTGGTGGCAAGACTGAATGTATTGCTTTTAGTAAAGATAACTGGCACTATCAATTTGATTTATTAGATAATCCAACTGTAGTATTTAATAATTTCTATTCTGAAAAAAATAATTATTGTTTTAGATTTACAGAAAATGAAATGCAGAGTATTTTGGGGAATCATGAAAATTTGATGAATATTTTATCGAGATATATTAAACTAACTTACGATATATATTCTATTGAAAAGCAAGGGGTGGATAGGTTAAGAGAACCAAGCAAGCTACAACGATTAAAAAAAAGAATTATCAAAAATCAAATGTAAGAACGAGGAAGTATTTAATACTTTTGATAAATTTGTTGTAAACTTCAAAGATAAACGTAAATGAGTATCTCGAGAAGTATATGATGGGTATCTACATAAATGAAACTACA
>JXRG01000020.1:0-35797 GCA_000831085.1 Streptococcus sp. DBCMS | reverse complement strand
GAAGAACCTCTCTTTTCGATAGAAGCTATATATAAAAACGCATGCAATCTACGATTACATGCGTTTTTTTATTTTCAACTGATCAGAATAAACTTTTTATTCTCTCTATGGCTTAAGCTTCTGCATTGCCTTCTGGAAGAAGGAAGTAGAGAACAGCATAAGCTAAGATTCCAGAACCACCAAGTAGGGTGAAGATGATCCAAAGTGCACGAACAAGTGTGTGGTCCATGTTAAAGTAGTCAGCGACACCAGCACAAACACCAGCAATCTTTTTATCTTGTACATTACGAACAAGGCGTTTTTCCATTATAGTAGTCTCCTTTTTATAGAATGTTTTAATTTTATCATCAAATTAAAAAAATTGCAACAGTTTTTTTAATTTTTTTTGATTAAATACTCTTTTATTACGCTTTTAAAGCTTATGGAGACTTAATAATTAAACATAAAAAGCAGAGAAGGGCTTCTCCGCTTTTATTTTTAATCTTCAATTTCGATTTCAAGTCCGTCGCCTAGGTCAAGCGTTACTTCTTGGTTAGGTACTAGATCTTCCGCAACAGAAGTAAGAGTTGTACCTTCTTCATCTTCAATCAAACCATATTGAACACGAACTTGATGGTCAATGGCATCAAAGATTTCTGGGTGATCCGCCAAGTATTTCTTAGCATTTTCAGATCCTTGTCCGATTTTTTCACCCTTGTAAGAGTACCATGCTCCCGCTTTTTGGATGATATCGAGATCACTTGCGATCTTCAAGAGCTCACCAGTCTTAGAGATCCCTTCTCCGTACATGATTTCAACA
This sequence comes from Streptococcus sp. DBCMS, assembly GCA_000831085.1. Taxonomy (GTDB): domain Bacteria; phylum Bacillota; class Bacilli; order Lactobacillales; family Streptococcaceae; genus Streptococcus. Next base: position 34,998 of record JXRG01000020.1, on the reverse strand, counting down.
AAGGCTTCCTTAAATGGTGGAGCCACCTTGTTTTTCACGACCTTGATCTTGGTTTCCTTACCGACATTGGTATCTTTTTGGTCACCAGTTCCCTTGATTTGCGTACTTCCACGAACATCCAAACGGACTGAAGCGTAGAATTTCAAAGCACGTCCACCAGGTGTTGTTTCTGGATTTCCAAACATAACCCCAACTTTTTCACGCAATTGGTTGATAAAGATGGCAATTGTTTTGGTTTTATTGATCGAAGCACCGAGTTTACGCATAGCCTGGCTCATCATACGAGCTTGCAAACCAACGTGGCTGTCTCCAATGTCCCCATCGATTTCTGCACGAGGTACAAGGGCCGCAACTGAGTCAATAACAACAAGGTCAACTGCACCTGAGTCAATCAATTTCCCTGCAATTTCAAGACCTTGCTCTCCTGAGTCTGGTTGTGACAAGAGCAATTCGTCAATGTTCACACCAAGGGCTGCTGCATAGGCTGGATCAAGGGCATGTTCCGCATCGATAAAGGCAGCGATACCGCCTTCCTTTTGAGCTTGCGCAACCGCGTGAAGGGCAACCGTTGTCTTACCAGATGATTCTGGTCCATAAATTTCGATGATACGTCCCTTAGGATAACCACCTGAACCAAGAGCAATGTCCAGAGCCAAGGAACCTGAACTCATCACTTGAACTTTTTGCTCTGCACGCTCACCCAAACGCATGATTGAGCCTTTACCAAAGTCTTTCTCAATCAATTTAAGAGCATCGTTCAATGCTTTTTCACGATCAGCTCCAAATTTTTTCCCAATTTCATCTAATTTTTTTGTTGGTTTTTTCGCCATTTTGTTCTCCTATATTCTACTGGTCCTTAGACCTATCTTTTATTATACCAAAATTTAGTCACTTAATAAAGCCTTGCGAACTAGGTTAAAGGCATGCATAACCGCGATGTGACGAACATCTGCACGGCTCCGTCCTGCGATATTAGCCTTGATCACCTCTGTCCCTTTTGCATGCGCCAAGCCGATAAAAACTGTGCCAGCTGGATGCCCCTCTAGGCTATCTGGTCCTGCCACACCCGTCAAACTAACTCCATAGTCAGACTGAGTCTTGAGACGTGCCCGCTCTGCCATTTTTCGAGCTGTAAACTCTGAAACGACACCATGTTTTTTCAGTTCTCGTTCGGAAATATCCAACATCTTGGACTTTTCTTCTAGGCTGTAAGTGACAAAACCGCCATTAAAGATGGCTGAAACGCCCGAAAAGTCTGCTAATGTCCCTTGAAAGAGACCTGCCGTCAAGCTTTCTGCCGCAGTAATGCTTTTCTGTCTCTTCTTTAGCTCTTCTACAACGACACTTGCTAGACTGGTTTCTTCCCCATATCCATAACAGATGTCTCGTAAAGAAATTCCCTCGAAAGTTTGGCGATCCAATATTTGATTTTCTAGGATATCCAGTGCTTGATCAGCCTTTTCTTGACTAACTGCTTTTGTAGACAAGCGCAAGGTCACTTCTCCCGTCTTGGCATAAGGCGCCAAAGTCGGATCTGTTTGATGGTCAATCAAATCCGCCAAAATGGTCACCAACTGACTCTCACCAATTCCAAAGAAACGGAGCACTCGTGAGTATAACTTGGTACCAGTCATTAACTTGGGTAAGAGTTGATTTAAAACCATGGGTTTCAATTCACTAGGCGGTCCTGGAAGGACCACGTAGGTTACGTCATCCACTTCCGACACCCCCCCTACTGCTAAACCTGTCTCATTTGACAGTGGAGTTGCCCCTTCTACAATTTGGGCTTGGCGCTCATTATTCGGTGTACGAGCATAGTCAGGTCTATGAGCAAAGAAAATATCCAATTTTTCTTGCGCTTGAGGGTCAAACACTAGATCTTTTCCTAAAAATTTTGCCAGAGTTTGTTTGGTCAAATCATCCTCAGTTGGTCCCAAGCCCCCTGTCAAAATCACAAGATTGCTACGTTGACTCGCAATCTCAAGCAAGGACAAAAGACGAGCTTCATTATCTCCAACAGCTGTTTGGAAGTAGACGTCTACCCCGATTTCGGCTAGTTTCTCTGATAAAAACTGAGCATTGGTATTGACAATCTGCCCTGTTAAAATTTCTGTTCCGACAGCAATAATTTCTGCTTTCATGTTTCCTCCTACTTATCTATTCGAATTTTTTTGAAAAAATCGCAGGAAATTTCCCACGATTTGATTCTTTTCTTATTCTGCTTCTTCGTTTGAAGCGTTAGTACTGGTCGAAGGTGCTGTCCGACCAAAAGCTGTTTCGTACAGTACCGCATTGGTTTCCAATTCTGTCACTGGCTCTTTACCTAGTGAACGACGCAAGAGATTTTGCATTTCGAGCATATGTTCTGAAGTGACAATCTGATAAGAAATTCCCTGTAGCTCAGCATCTTCCCCACGCAATTGATGCGTTTCGATATTCTTGAAGGAATCTTGATAGCCGAGCAATTGTGGAATACTCTTGGCTGAAAGATCTACGTTGGTCTGCATGTTATCACTCAAAGCTTTGAGGATGCCTTGATAGTGGCTCACACTGTTTAGGCTCAAAACCTTCTCAACGATTTTTTGAATGACTTCCCGTTGACGTTTTTGACGACCATAGTCTCCTTCAGGGTCTTGGTAACGCATCCGTGAATACACCAGGCTTCCTCACCATTCAAGGTTTGTTCTCCAACACCGATGGAAATCTTATTAAACTCTTCTTGGTCAGCAATCGAAATTGGGAAACCAAGTGTATTGTTGACGGTGATCCCACCAACTGCATCCACTAATTGTTGAAGTCCCTGCATGTTAACCATCACATAGCGGTCAATGTGGATATTCATCATCTTTTGAATAGTAGAAATTGCAAGTTCTGCACCACCATTAGCATAGGCCGCATTGAGTTTGGCTTCCTGAACTTGACCGTTTCCAGTCTCAATCTTGGTCAAAATATCCCGTTCCAAACTCATCATAGTGGTTTTCTTTGTTTTGGGATTAACCGTCAAGAGAATCATGGAATCACTATTTCCCGCCCACGGGTCTGTACGTTCCACATTTCCCGTATCTACCCCCATCAAGAGGATGGTCAGAGGCTCCGTCGCTTCGATAACGTTGGTTTCTTCCCCGATTTTTTTGTAAGTCTTTTTACTTAGGGTTTCTGTTCCCTGTTGGTAGATGGTATAGCCATAAACCGCTACACCTAAAACTGTTACTGCTAGGAAACCTAGCACCATTCCAATTAATTTTTTAATCATCTCGTTATTCATTTATCAGCTTGCCCATAAGACAAACATCTAAAAATATCCCTTCTGCTAAATAGGCTCCTCTTTCTTGTAAGCCTTCTGTGATAAATCCCATTTTTGAATAGAGGTGGATAGCGGCCTCGTTTCGTTTTTGTACACTGAGTTGCAAACGGCGCAAGACACCACTGGATTTAGCCCACTCGATGCCTTCTTCTAGAAGTATAGTCGCCAAGCCTTGGTTCCAGAATTTCTTTCGAACTGCTAGAAAAACATCACCGATATGTCGAACTCTTAAATGTTGGTCTGCTGTGATATTTAAGACTCCTGCAATCTCATCATTCAGTAAGGCGAGGAGAGTAATTTGATTCTCTGATGCAGCTTGTTTTTCGATAAAAAGAGCCATTTCAGAAGCTGTCATCATGATACCATTTTCATCTAAGCTGGTAAAATCCGTCTCTTGACCGACACAATCTAAAAATGCAATTAAGGCTGTAGCATCTGAAATCTCTGCCTCACGAATACACAACTCATACTCCATCTTGAAGCTCCTTGATGAGTTGTTCAGCCCGAGAGCCATGAGCCGTAAAATGAAGACAACGACCCTCAGCTTCTTTCAAAATTTCCAACTCCAAGTAAGAATCTGGTAAATCTTCACCCAGAAGATGCCCCCACTCAATAACAGTCACACCATCACCAAAGAGAAACTCATCCAAGTCAATAGAATCAGCATCACCTTCGATACGGTAGACATCCAAGTGATAAAGTGGCAAACGCCCTTCGTACTCTCTAACAATGGTATAGGTTGGACTTTTAATCATCTGACGGATATCCAAGCCCTTAGCAAGGCCCTTAGTAAAGGTTGTTTTACCCGCACCCAACTCTCCAGTCAAGATCAGAACATCGTCTTTTTGAAGCAAATGACCTAATCTTTCTCCGAGAGCTAGAAGCTCTTCTTCATTTTTTGTGTGCATGCTACTATTATACCAAAAAGTTTTCTTTTGTGTGAATTTTCTTTATGGACTTACTATAACAATTTTGAAAAATTCTCCTCCACTTAAAAGAATACAACTATTGAAAAAACAAACAGGATATCCCGAATCAGGTGTCCATAAAAGGAGATTTCCCTTTGGATACATTTGGGAAAAAGGAAACGTGCACATAGAAAACCGACACTGATATAAAGGAGAATCGAGGAAATCACTAAGGGATTCCTCAAGAAAACCATCGTAGCTAGAACGGAAATGACGACTGTTTTCTTTTTATTTAGATGATTTTCTATATCGCGAAAAATTTTATCAAAAGGTAAGAAAATCAATAGATCTACTCCTAGCAAGAAAAAAAAGGAGGGCAAAAAGAGGGCAACCAATTCCTGCTGCAATTTGCTAGTGGTTTGGATGCTTTCTGAGAGAACCAGACAGGTTGCCAAAAGATTGACTACTAAAAGGAGGCAATAAACAAGACTCACTTTCTTTTGAACATGTAAAATACTATGTCTAGACTGGTCTGCTGTATGGAAATAATTTATCCCAGCGCACAAAACAGAAATTCCTACTATCAAAATCAAAAAATAAGCATTGGTCTGTTTTAAAGATAAAAAGGATTCTTTCCATAATAGACAACTACTAAAACTAATCTGGATGACTGCAATCAACAACAATAGGCGAATTGATTTTACCATTTCTTTTCCCTCCTATATGGGATTATACCTTGTGAGGAGTTTGAAATGATAGTTTCCGCCTCAAGTGTTCTTTTTTTGTGCTCAACTGACCAAAAAACAGCTCTCTTGTGCACAGAACTGTTCTTTTACCAGTCTAATCCTTAAACCAGAGAGCAATTTCTCGTTTGGCAGAAGCTTCCGAATCGGAGCCGTGAACTACATTTTGAATGGCTTGATTTTCTCCTGCCGCCTTAGCAAAATCTCCTCGGATAGTTCCAGGCAAGGCTTCTTCTGGACGAGTAGCCCCCATCATGGTCCGCCAGGTTTCAATCACTTTTGGACCTGATAGAATGCCCACCACTATCGGTCCTGAGGTCATAAACTGACGGATAGGAGGATAAAAACTTTTTTCAACCAAGTCTTGATAGTGCTGGTCAATCAAATCTTCTGAAACTGCTGAACGTAACTCTAATTTTTCGAGTTTGAAACCTCGTTGCTCCATTCTTTGCAGAATTTCGCCAACCAGCCCTCTTTTCACACCATCTGGCTTAATGATAAAGAATGTTTGTTCCATACGGACACCTCCTTGGCATTTTAGTTCTTCTATTCTACCATACTTTATGAAAAAGTGGGAAAATTTTCTGAAATAAAGCAAAGAGAACCCAAAGGTTCTCTTTTTGCTTTTATTCTACTGTTTCTTCAACTTGGATTTCCACAACTTCCTCTACAGGAGCAAGTTCTGTCTCTTCTTGTTCTGGAGCCAGATATTCTGCTTCATTGATGGCTTGTGGTTCAAGGTTACGGTAGCGAGCCATACCAGTACCAGCTGGGATGATCTTACCGATGATAACATTTTCCTTGAGTCCAAGGAGATGGTCTTTCTTACCACGGATGGCCGCATCTGTAAGGACACGGGTTGTTTCCTGGAAGGAAGCCGCTGACAAGAAACTGTTGGTTTCAAGTGAGGCTTTAGTGATTCCCATAAGAACTGGGCGACCAGTCGCTGGAACTCCACCTGCGATAAGAACATCCTTGTTGGCATCTGTAAAGTCATTGATATCCATGAGAGTACCCATAAGAAGGTCTGTGTCACCTGGATCCATGACACGAACTTTACGGATCATTTGACGAACCATTACCTCAATGTGTTTGTCACCGATTTCTACCCCTTGGCTACGGTAAACTTTTTGTACTTCACCGAGAAGGTAAGTTTCAACTGACAAGACATCACGAACAGCAAGGAGACGTTTTGGTTGGATAGAACCTTCTGTAAGAGCTGCACCACGAGAGACTTGGTCTCCAACTTCGACACGCATACGTGCTGTAAATGGTACCACGTATTCACCTTCACCAGTTTCACCCTTAACAAAGACTTTCTTGGTACGAGTTGATGCATCTTCTTCGATGGCTGTAACCTCACCCTTGACTTCAGTGATAACCGCTTCCCCTTTCGGATTGCGGGCTTCAAAGATTTCTTGGACACGAGGAAGACCCTGAGTGATATCGGTATTTGAGGCAACCCCACCCGTGTGGAAGGTACGCATTGTAAGCTGTGTACCAGGTTCCCCGATAGATTGGGCAGCGATTGTACCAACTGCTTCACCAACTTCAACCGCATCACCAGTCGCCAAGTTGATACCGTAACAGTGACGGCAGACACCATGACGAGTGTTACATGTAAATACGGAACGGATAGTCACTTCTCCCACTCCAGCATTGACAATTTCACGCGCCTTGTCTTCTGTAATCAACTCATTTGGACCGATGATCACTGCACCAGTTTCTGGATGTTTAACAGTTTTCTTAGTATAACGACCATTGAGACGTTCTTCGAGAGACTCGATCATCTCTTTTCCTTCTGCGATAGAACGGATCAAGAGACCACGGTCTGTTCCACAGTCGTCCTCACGGATGATAACGTCTTGGGCAACGTCAACCAAACGACGAGTCAAGTAACCTGAGTCGGCTGTCTTAAGGGCCGTATCGGTCATACCTTTACGGGCACCGTGAGTTGAGAAGAACATTTCGAGTACTGACAAACCTTCGCGGAAGTTTGAAAGGATTGGCAATTCCATGATACGTCCGTTCGGAGCGGCCATCAGACCACGCATACCGGCAAGCTGTGAGAAGTTTGAGATGTTACCACGGGCTCCAGAGTCCATCATCATAACGATTGGGTTCTTAGGATCTTGGTTGGCAACCAAACGTTTCTCCAATTTTTCACGGGCAGCACGCCATTCAGCTGTAACAGCGTTGTAGCGCTCGTCGTCTGTGATCATACCACGACGGAATTGTTTGGTGATTTGTTCTACACGTTTGTGTGATTCTTCGATGATTTCAGCCTTGTCTTCAACGACTGGGATATCGGCAATACCCACTGTCAAACCTGCAAGAGTTGAGTGGTGGTAACCGAGGTTCTTCATGCGGTCAAGTAGGGCAGAAGTTTCTGTCGTACGGAAACGTTTGAAGATTTCAGCGATGATATTCCCAAGATTTTTCTTCTTGAATGGAGGGTTGAGTTCAAGATTGCTGATTGCTTCCTTGATATCTCCACCTAGTGGCAAGAAGTATTTAGCTGGAACACCTTCTGTTAAGTTGGCATTTGTTGGTTCTTGCAAGTAAGGCAGACCCTCTGGCATGATGTCATTGAAGAGGATTTTACCAACTGTTGTCAGCAAGACCTTGTGTTTTTGTTCTTCTGTCCATGGTTTGTTGAGGCTATCTGTTGCAATACCAACACGTGAGTGAAGGTGAACATAGCCATTGCGGTAAGCCATAACAGCTTCGTCACGGTCTTTGAAGACCATTCCTTCACCCTCACGACCAGCTTCTTCCATAGTCAAGTAGTAGTTACCCAAAACCATGTCCTGAGATGGAGTAACAACTGGTTTACCATCTTTCGGGTTCAAGATATGCTCAGCAGCCAACATCAAGATACGAGCTTCTGCTTGGGCTTCTTCCGAAAGCGGTACGTGGATGGCCATTTGGTCACCGTCAAAGTCGGCATTATAGGCTTCACAGACAAGTGGGTGCAAGCGAAGAGCCTTACCATCAATCAAGACTGGCTCGAAGGCTTGGATCCCCAAACGGTGAAGGGTCGGTGCGCGGTTCAAAAGTACTGGGTGTTCTTTGATTACTTCTTCAAGAATATCCCAGATACGTTCGTCTCCGCGTTCTACCAAGCGTTTAGCTGCCTTAACGTTTTGCACAATGTCACGAGCGACGATTTCACGCATAACGAATGGTTTAAAGAGCTCGATCGCCATTTCACGTGGCACACCACATTGGTACATCTTAAGAGTTGGACCAACGGCGATAACAGAACGTCCTGAGAAGTCGACACGTTTACCGAGCAAGTTTTGACGGAAGCGTCCTTGTTTCCCTTTAAGCATGTGGCTCAATGATTTCAATGGACGGCTACCTGGTCCTGTAATTGGGCGACCACGACGACCATTGTCAATCAAAGCGTCAACCGCTTCTTGAAGCATACGCTTCTCATTTTGAACGATGATACCTGGTGCATTCAACTCAAGCAAACGAGCCAAACGGTTGTTACGGTTAATAACACGGCGGTAAAGGTCGTTCAAGTCAGATGAGGCAAAACGGCCACCATCCAACTGCAACATTGGACGAAGATCTGGTGGAATAACTGGGAGGATGTTGAGAATCATCCATTCAGGTTTGTTTCCAGACTTGTAAAAGGCATCCAAAACATCCAAACGGCGGATGGCTTTGACACGTTTTTGTCCAGTAGCTGTTTTCAACTCTTCTTTGAGTTCGGCAATTTCTTTTTCAAGATCTACTTGTTTCAAGAGGTCTTGGATAGCTTCGGCACCCATCTTGGCAACGAATGATCCATAACCGTACTCACGCAAGCGCTCACGGTATTCGCGCTCTGTCATGATAGACTTGTGCTCAAGTGGTGTATCCTTAGGATCAATCACCACATAAGCCGCAAAGTAGATAACTTCCTCGAGGGCACGAGGACTCATATCAAGGGTCAAGCCCATACGGCTTGGAATCCCCTTGAAATACCAGATGTGAGATACAGGAGCTTTCAACTCGATGTGCCCCATACGCTCACGACGAACTTTCGTACGCGTTACTTCAACCCCACAGCGGTCACAAACAATTCCTCTGTAGCGAATGCGTTTGTACTTACCACAAGCACATTCCCAGTCTTTTGTAGGACCAAAGATGACTTCGTCAAAGAGTCCTTCACGTTCTGGTTTCAACGTACGGTAATTGATTGTTTCAGGTTTTTTGACTTCTCCATAAGACCATGAACGGACTTTGCTTGGAGAAGCTAGGGTGATTTGCATACTTTTAAAACGATTTACATCAACCACTATTTCTTCCCTTTCTATTCTAAGTGAACTGCTTATTCTTGTTCAGCAGCTTCTTCTGTTGCTTCCGCTTTTGTTGCTTTCTCTGCTTCTTCAGCTTCAAAGGCTGCTTTAGCCTCTTGGGCTGCTTTTTCGCGGGCTTTTTCAAGGTCATCTACGTGGATGACATCTTCATCCATTCCTTCATCCAAGTCGCGAAGTTCCACTTCTTGGTCATCTTCGTCAAGGACACGCATATCAAGACCAAGAGATTGCAATTCTTTCACAAGAACTCGGAAGGATTCTGGAACACCTGGTTTTGGAATTGGTTTTCCTTTTGTAATAGCTTCATAAGCTTTCAAACGTCCGTTGATATCGTCAGACTTGTAAGTCAAGATTTCTTGGAGGACATTTGATGCACCGTAGGCTTCAAGAGCCCAAACTTCCATCTCACCGAAACGTTGTCCACCAAACTGAGCTTTACCTCCGAGTGGTTGTTGGGTAACGGTTGAGTATGGTCCGACTGAACGCGCGTGCAATTTATCATCAACCATGTGGTGGAGTTTGATCATGTACATGACACCAACTGATACACGGTTGTCAAACGGCTCACCAGTACGTCCATCGTAAAGGATTGTTTTGGCATCGCTATCCATACCTGCTTCTTTGACAGTATCCCAAAGATCTTCAGAACTTGCTCCGTCAAAGACTGGTGTTGCGATGTGAATGCCAAGAGTACGGGCTGCCATACCAAGGTGGAGTTCCATAACCTGACCGATATTCATACGTGATGGTACCCCAAGTGGGTTCAACATGATATCGACTGGAGTTCCATCTGGCAAGTATGGCATGTCTTCTACAGGAACGATACGAGAGACAACCCCTTTGTTTCCGTGACGTCCGGCCATCTTATCTCCGACCTTGATCTTACGTTTTTGAGCGATGTAGACGCGAACCAGCATGTTAACGCCAGATTGCAATTCATCACCGTTTGCACGTGTAAAGATCTTAACATCACGAACGACACCATCGGCACCGTGAGGTACACGGAGAGAAGTGTCACGCACTTCACGAGACTTGTCTCCGAAGATAGCGTGCAAGAGACGTTCTTCAGCTGAAAGGTCTTTTTCACCCTTAGGTGTTACTTTACCTACAAGAATATCGCCTTCTTTAACCTCAGCACCGATACGGATAATGCCCATTTCGTCAAGGTCTTTAAGAGCATCTTCACCAACGTTTGGAATTTCACGAGTAATTTCTTCAGGCCCAAGCTTTGTATCGCGGGTTTCTGATTCGTATTCTTCGAGGTGGACAGATGTGTAGACATCGTCTTTGACCAAGCGTTCGCTCATGATAACAGCATCCTCGAAGTTGTAACCTTCCCATGTCATGTAGGCAACGATTGGGTTTTGTCCAAGCGCCATTTCCCCTTTTTCCATAGAAGGTCCGTCAGCGATAAAATCGCCTTTTTCAACGACATCGCCAACTTTAACGAGAGTGCGTTGGTTGTAGGCAGTACCTGAGTTTGAACGACGGAATTTTTGGATGTGGTAAACATCTAGCGAACCATCTTCACGGCGAACTTCTACCTTATCAGCATCTGCATATGTAACTTTACCATCATACTGAGCAATAACAGCAGCACCAGAGTCATGAGCTGCTTGGTATTCCATACCAGTACCAACGTAAGGTGCTTTGGGGTCAATCAAAGGCACAGCCTGACGTTGCATGTTGGCACCCATGAGGGCACGGTTGGAGTCATCGTTTTCCAAGAAAGGAATACATGCTGTCGCAACGGCAACTACCTGTTTTGGTGACACATCCATGTAATCAACGACTTCTGCTGGGTACTCCTGGTTGACCCCTTGGTGACGTCCCATGACAACTTTCTCAGCAAAAGTACCGTCCTCGTTGAGGCGAGAGTTAGCCTGCGCTACAGTAAATTCATCTTCTTCATCGGCTGTCAACCAAACGATTTCGTTGGTCACAACACCTGTTTCACGGTCAACCTTACGGTATGGTGTTTGAACAAAGCCATACTTATTCAAGTGTCCGTAAGATGACAAGTTGTTAATCAAACCGATGTTAGGTCCTTCAGGTGTCTCGATTGGACACATACGACCATAGTGAGTGTAATGCACGTCACGTACTTCATATCCAGCACGGTCACGAGTCAAACCACCAGGTCCCAAGGCTGACAAACGGCGTTTGTGAGACAACTCAGAAAGCGGGTTGTGTTGGTCCATGAACTGTGACAACTGTGATGAACCAAAGAATTCTTTAACCGCAGCTGTTACAGGACGGATATTGATAATTTGTTGTGGTGTTAAAACTTCATTGTCCTGAACAGACATACGTTCACGGACATTACGTTCCATACGAGAAAGTCCAAGACGTACTTGGTTAGCAAGCAATTCACCAACTGCACGGATACGACGGTTCCCAAGGTGGTCGATATCATCCACACGTCCGATACCTTCCGCCAAGTTGAGGAAGTAGCTCATCTCTGCAAGGATATCTGCAGGAGTGACAACACGAACCTTGTCATCAGGATTGGCATTCCCGATGATGGTTACAACACGGTCTGGATCCGTTGGGGCAACAACCTTGAATTTTTGAAGCACAACTGGTTCTGTCAGAACAGCTGCATCGTTTGGAATATAAACGATCTTGTTCAAGTCGCCATCCAAGTGGTGCTCGATACTTTCAATCACGCTACGAGTCATAACGGTACCAGCTTCTACCAAGATTTCACCAGTTTCAGGGTCTACCAATGGCTCAGCGATAGTTTGGTTGAGCAAGCGTGTTTTAACGTTGAGTTTTTTATTGATCTTGTAACGACCAACAGCTGCCAAATCGTAGCGGCGTGGGTCAAAGAAACGTGCCACAAGCAAGCTACGTGAGCTTTCAGCAGTCTTGGGCTCACCTGGACGAAGGCGTTCATAAATTTCTTTCAAAGCTTCGTCTGTACGAGAGTCCATTGGATTCTTGTGAATATCTTTTTCAACGGTGTTGCGAACCAATTCGCTATCACCAAAGATATCAAAGATTTCATCATCACCTGAGAAACCAAGCGCACGAACCAAGGTTGTAAATGGAATCTTACGAGTACGGTCGATACGAGTATAAGCGATGTCTTTTGAGTCGCTTTCCAGTTCCAACCAAGCTCCACGGTTAGGGATAACAGTAGAACCGTAGCCCACTTTACCGTTCTTGTCTACTTTGTCATTAAAGTAAACACCTGGTGAGCGGACCAACTGAGAAACGATAATACGTTCACCACCATTGATGATGAAAGTACCCATTTCGGTCATGATTGGGAAATCACCAAAGAAGACTTCTTGGGTCTTGATTTCGCCTGTTTCTTTATTGATCAAGCGGAAGGTTACAAAAATGGGTGCTGAGTAGCTAGCATCGTGGATACGAGCTTCTTCGAGCGTGTATTTTGGTTCCTTGATTTCATAGCCAACAAATTCCAACTCCATTGTGTCTGTGAAGTTTGAAATTGGCAATACATCTTCAAATACTTCCTTGAGACCGTAATCTAGGAAATCTTTGAATGAATCCGTTTGAATTTCAATCAAATTTGGTAAGTCAAGAACTTCTTTGATTCTTGAAAAACTACGACGGGTACGATGTTTCCCGTATTGAACGTCATGTCCTGCCAAGATGATTCTCCTTTGTAAATAAATTTCAAGCCTTGTCAATCAGGCTTTTCTAATCGTCATATGGTTTTTAAAAACCCCTATCACCATGTCCCTTTGATGAATTTTCAGAATCTTTAAATCTTTGTTACAAGCACTTAAAAACCTGAAAAAAAGCACAAAAAGAGCAGCTAAATCTGACTTTTTCAGAAGATTTAACTGCTGTGAGCCTTGTCTGGACAATATTTCAGACAAAACCTACGACAAATGATTACTCATATTATACCTTATTTAGCTAGATTTTTCAAGGTTTTTTTACTATTTTTTAAACAATCTTCTCCTATATATTATTTTAAAATTTCAAGAGAATGAAGCATTCTATTTTCTCTTAAAAAATAGGAAAACGCTTGCACTAATGTTTACCTCGTGCTATACTGTTAGGGAACAACTACACAAGGAGAATTGTGATGAAAAAGATCCCATCTCAAACTGAGAAAAAAATGATTTATGGTATCCGTTCCTTGAAGAACGGAACTGGTTCTGTCCTCATTGGTGCCAGCATTATCCTGCTTTCTGCTGCAATGCCAACTATTTCAGCTAACGAAAACCTGCCTCAAACTCAGGAAAATACCAGCGCTGTGACCAAGGCCCCTACTGAGACTGAAACTAGTCAAACTCAAAAGGAAACGCCTATTTCTGAACAAAAGAATGCAAACGCTTCCCTTGCTTCTAAAAAGGAAGCTCCAGTTGTGGAAACTACTACAGCACCAGAAACACCTAAAACAGAAGATGCTACTACAAGCCAGGCTAACAGCAAGGAAGAGAAAGTAGATGCCAGCACTTCGACGCCAAGTTCTGATCAAAAACCACAAGCTGACACATCTTCTGAAGAACCCATCGCAGATAATCACTTCCGCATCCATGTAAAAAAACTCCCTGAAGAAAACAAGGATTCTCAAGGCCTTTGGACTTGGGACGATGTTGAAAAACCTTCTGAAAACTGGCCCAATGGAGCCCAGTCCTTCAAAGATGCCAAACAAGACGACTATGGCTATTACCTGGATGTCAAACTCAAAAACGAACAAGCCAAGAAAGTCAGCTTCCTCATCAACAATAGCAAAGGTGATAACCTTACTGGAGACCGTTCGGTAGAGCTTCTTTCTCCAAAGATGAATGAAGCCTGGCTAGATGAAAGCTACAAGGTATACAACTACCGTCCTCAACCAGCTGGAACTGTTCGTGTCAACTATTTCCGCACCGATGGAAATTACGATAAAAAATCCCTCTGGTACTGGGGTGATGTCAAAAACCCAAGCAGTGGAGAATGGCCTGACGGTACTGACTTTACCGCAACTGGAAAATATGGCCGTTACATTGATATCCCACTCAATGAAGCTGCAAGAGAATTTGGATTTTTATTACTAGACGAAAGCAAGAAAGGCGATGATGTGAAAATCAGAAAAGAAGATTATAAATTCACTGATCTAAAAAATCACAGTCAGATTTTCCTCAAAGATGATGACGAAACCATCTACACCAACCCCTACTACGTTCACGATATCCGTATGACTGGTGCCCAACACGTGGCTAAATCTCGTATCGAAAGCAGTTTTTCTACCCTCGTTGGAGCTAAGAAAGACGATATCCTCAAACACTCCAGCATCACTGATTACCTAGGGAATAAAGTAGCTATCACAGACGTGGAAGTGGATGAGGCAGGTAAAAAAGTGACCTACATCGGCAACTTCTCTGACACCCAACACCCTTACACTGTCAGCTACAATTCAGACCGCTTTACCACACGTTCAAGCTGGCGCCTCAAGGATGAGTCCTACAGTTACGATGGGCCACTCGGCGCAACTCTGAAAGAAGATGGCAAGCGTGTTGACCTCACCCTCTGGTCTCCAAGTGCTGATAAGGTTTCCGTTGTTGTCTATGACAAGAAAGACCCTGAAAAGGTAGTTGGAACTGTCCCCCTTGAAAAAGGAGAAAAAGGAACCTGGAAACAAACTCTGGATGCAAACTCTGGTCTCGGTATCAGCAACTACACTGGCTACTACTACCACTACCAAATCGAGCGCCAAGGTAAAACTGTCCTCGTTCTTGACCCTTATGCCAAATCATTAGCGGCTTGGAACAGTGACCTAGCAAAAACAGATGCCGCTCATAAGGTCGCTAAAGCTGCCTTTGTCGATCCAGCGAAGTTAGGTCCGCAAGACTTGACCTATGGAAAGATTCGTAACTTCAAATCACGTGAAGATGCCGTTATCTATGAAGCTCATGTGCGTGACTTCACTTCGGATCCTGCCATCGCAAAAGACTTGACCAAACCATTCGGTACCTTCGAAGCCTTTATCGAAAAATTAGACTATCTCAAAGACTTGGGTGTGACCCACATCCAGCTCCTTCCAGTCTTGTCTTACTACTTTGTCAATGAATTGAAAAACCATGAACGTTTGTCTGCCTACGCTTCAAGCAACAGCAACTATAACTGGGGATATGACCCTCAAAACTACTTCTCCTTGACTGGTATGTACTCAAGCGATCCTAAGGATCCAGAAAAACGTATTGCCGAATTCAAAAACCTCATCAACGAAATCCACAAACGTGGCATGGGTGCTATCCTGGACGTGGTCTACAACCATACTGCAAAGGTTGACATTTTTGAAGATATTGAGCCAAACTACTATCACTTTATGGATGCAGACGGAACTCCTCGTACCAGCTTCGGAGGCGGCCGTTTGGGAACTACCCACTACATGTCTAAACGTGTCTTGGTAGACTCCATCAAGTATCTGGTTGAAACCTACAAAGTAGATGGTTTCCGCTTTGATATGATGGGTGACCACGATGCGGCTTCTATCGAAGAAGCGTACAAAGCTGCACGCGCCCTCAATCCAAATCTTATCATGCTAGGCGAAGGTTGGAGAACCTATGCTGGTGATGAAAATACGCCTGTACAACCTGCCGACCAAGATTGGATGAAGAAAACAGATACTGTCGCTGTCTTTTCAGACGACATCCGTAACAACCTCAAGTCTGGCTATCCAAACGAAGGTCAACCTGCCTTTATCACAGGTGGCAAACGCGATATCAATACCATCTTTAAAAATCTCATTGCCCAACCAACTAACTTTGAAGCTGACAATCCTGGAGATGTTATCCAGTATATCGCAGCCCATGATAACTTGACCCTCTTTGACATCATTGCCCAGTCTATCAAAAAAGACCCAAGCAAGGCTGAAAACTACGCTGAGATCCATCGTCGTTTGCGACTTGGAAACCTCATGGTCTTGACTGCTCAAGGAACTCCGTTTATCCACTCTGGTCAGGAATACGGACGTACCAAACAATTCCTTGATCCAGCCTATAAGACTCCTGTTCCTGAAGACAAGGTTCCAAACAAGTCTCACTTGTTGCGTGACAAGGACGGCAAGCCTTTTGTCTATCCTTACTTTATCCATGACTCTTACGACTCTAGTGATGCTGTCAACAAGTTTGATTGGACCAAGGCAACAGATGGTAAAGTCTTCCCTGAAAATGTCAAGAGCCGTGACTACATGAAAGGTCTGATCGCCCTTCGTCAATCGACAGATGCCTTCCGACTCAAGAGTCTGCAAGACATCAAGGAGCGCGTCCGACTCATTACTGTTCCAGGACAAAATGGCGTTGAAAAAGAAGATGTGACCATCGGCTACCAAATCACTGCTCCAAACGGTGATGTCTACGCTGTCTTTGTCAATGCGGATGATAAGGCTCGCGAATTTACTCTAGGAACTGCATTTGCTCACTTGAGAAAAGCTGAAGTCCTGGCAGATGAAAATCAAGCCGGACCAGTAGGAATCGCTAAACCTCAAGGTCTCGAATGGACTGAAAAAGGCTTGAAATTGAACGCTCTCACTGCAGTTGTTCTCCGCTTGTCTCAAGGTGGTGCCATTGTCGCTCCAGCTGTGGAAGAAAAACCAGAATTTGATCTTTCTAGCTTGGAAACCCAACAAGACCAAGCCCAAAACCTAGTAGCAAATCCTGACTCTCAAGAAACTGCTGCCGAGGCTCTTTCTCATAAAGTCCTTCCAAACACAGGAACTGAGAGCAAATCCCTCCTTGCCCTTGCTGGATTCAGTATCCTTGCCCTTCTCGGACTTGGATGGTTGATGAAAAACAAGAAAGAGAACTGATAATCAATGAAAATCAAAGAGTAAACTAGGAAGTTAGCCACAGACTGCTCAAAACACAGCTTTGAGCTTGTAGATAAGGCGAAGCTGACCTGATTTAAAGAGATTTTCGAAGAGTATAACCTAGCCCTCCTATAGAAAAACACCCTATGATTAGAAGAATCTTCTAGTCATGGGGTGTTGTTTTTATGATACACTTAGCTATCAAATCATATATTCTACACTATAGCTAGCGTCTGATAAGATACGAGCCAGGAACTGCTTGGTTCGTTCTTCTTGTGGACGACTAAAGAAATCGTGGGGATTGTTCTCCTCTACGATACGGCCTCCATCCATGAAAATAACGTGGTTGGCGACATCTCTAGCAAATCCCATCTCATGCGTGACGACCACCATGGTCACACCTTCTCCCGCCAACTGTTTCAGAACATCCAAAACATCTCCAACCAACTCAGGGTCTAGTGCTGATGTTGGTTCATCTAGCAAAATGACCTCGGGTTTGACGGCAATAGCACGCGCAATTCCTATTCGTTGTTGTTGCCCTCCAGATAGTTGTGAAGGGTAGTAGTCTTTGTAGGCCAGTAAACCAACTTTTTCCAAGGCAGATTCTGCACGTTTGAGCGCTTCTTCCTTGGGAACTTTACGAGCCACTATTAGGCCTTCTAGAATATTTTCCAGAGCAGTTTTGTTTGCAAAGAGATTGTAGTGTTGGAAAACAAAGGCTGTTTTTTGGCGAATTTCTAGAATGTCTTTCTTGCTCAATTTGGATAAGTCATAGGTCTTTCCTGCCAAGGTCAAACGGCCACTGTCAGCTTTTTCTAAGTGATTAAGACAACGGAGAAAGGTCGTTTTCCCCGAACCTGATGGTCCTAAAATAACGACGACATCCCCTTGGTTAACCTGAAGATTGACATCCTCCAAGACCTGCCTCTCACCAAATGTTTTTGCGATATGTTCTACTTGTAACATCCTGTCCTCCTATACGAAACGCGCGCTAGATGCTTTTGCTCTCTTTTCTTTTTTCACATAGCCTTTCTCCAGTAGGGAGAAGCCCCACTGAATCAAACCACAGATCAAAATATACTGCAAAAAGATCACAAAATAAGACTCAAAATACTGGTAACCGTAGGACGCTTCTACACGAGCAATAGCGGTGATGTCCTTGATAGTCATAACAAAGACCAGGGAGGTCCCTTTGACGATATTGATCACCAGATTGGCCAAGTTAGGCAAGGCTGAGCGCAAGGCTTGAGGAAAAACAATCCTTAGATAGGCCTGGGTCGTAGTCAAGCCAATCGCATGCGCTGCCTCTAGTTGTCCCTTGTCCACCGTCAAGATGGCTGAACGCAAAATCTCCGATAAACTCCCGACTGTCATCAAACTATAAATGATAAAGGCATAATAGAGAGGATCAAGCTTGAAAATATCAAAGTCACTTCCTATGCTTTTGAGAAATTGATTCAGCAGGCTTGGAAACAAACTATAAAAGAAGAGAATCAATAAAATCGGAGGAGTCGCTCGGATAAAGGCCAGATAGACCAGAGAAAAACTCCTCACACCTCGAACCTTGTAAATCTGCCCCAAGGCTAAAAATAGAGCCGGTAAAAAGCTTAAGACCATAGCCACAATCATGATAATCAAGGTGATTGGCACACCCTTCAAGGTCTCCAGAAAGGTCTTTACAATATAGTCTATATCCATTTCTTACCTCCCTTTTGTTTCCAAAGACTTCTCAAGCAAACGACTCAAGCTAGAAATAACCAAGGCAATCCCCCAGTAAAGAAGCGCAACTGCCGTATAGGTTTCCAGAGAGTAGTTCCCTAAATTGCGACTAATCAAGAGATTGCCTGCCCCCATAACATCAACAAAACCAATCGTATAAGCCAAGGCAGCATCCCGCATGAGATTGAGAATAGCGGTCGTTATATTGGGAAGAGCAACTTGAAAAGCTTGAGGAAAAATGATTCTCCAAAAAGTCTGACTTGGAGTCAAACCAATACTAAGCCCGGCCTCTGTCTGCCCCTTTGGAATAGCTTGATAGGCCGCCTTGAAAACCTCGGCAACAATAGCCGCAAACAAGAGAATCATCGTCAAGAGAACAAAAATAGTTTTAGACCAGTTGTTGATGTCCAAACCAAGCCACCATTTCAGAAATTCTGGCAAGCCATAAAAGACTAGAAAAAGCAAGACAATCGGCGGTGTACAACGTAGGGTAAAGATATAGCCTTTGGAAATCGCTGCAAAACTCTTGTCTTCTCCTACTTGTGCCCAGGCCAAGAGACCTCCAAAAAGGGACCCAAGAAGAGTGGTAAAAAAGAGAATGGACAAGGTCATAGGAAGTGCCTGCCATAAGGTTGGCAAAAACTGAAAGACCTTGGAAAAATCATAAGAAACCATGCAAAACCCTTTCTAGTCTTGGAATTTCTGGTCTAGTCTTTGTCTACGTAACTAAAGACATCTTCTTTAAAGTATTGCTGAGATAGCTTAGCAAGCGTGCCATCTTCCTTCAACTCTTTGATTGCTTTTTCATATTCTTTAGCGAATTTCTCACCCTTTTCATCACGGTGAATCAAGGGATAAGTTGGAATACCTTGTATGGGAACCAGCTGAGTTTATCCGCATATTGGTGGTAAGGGCCATCTTCTGCGGTAACTGCTTTTTCAAAGGACAGTTTGATATCAAAGAAGGCGTCATAACGTCCTTCTAAGACCCAGGCATAGGCATCTGCCACTTTAAAGGATTCAGCTGCTGTTAGCTCAATCGGTGCATCCTGATGTTTTTCATTGTAGCTGGTGATAACATTCCATTGAGCATTCTGTGGCGAGATGGGAACCAATTTCCCTTTATTCTTAGCAAAGTCATCAATGGTTTTGTATTTCTGTTCATCTTCTTTTCTGACAGTAAATCCGATGATACTCGCTCCGACTGGTTCAGATGGAATGACAAACTTTTTAGCTCGTTCGTCTGTGTACCAAGCTCCCTTGGTTCCGATGTCATACTTGCCTGATTCCAGACCAATCAAGAGGTCGTCATCACTGGTACCTGTATATTCAAATTGATAGTTTGCCAACTTCTCATCAACAGCCTTCAAAACAGCTACTTCATAACCATCTGATTCCCCTTTTTCATTGACAAAGTCATAAGGTACATAGTTTTGTGTATGGGCAACCTTCAAGGTTATAACTTCAGCAGACGAAGCCGTTTCTCCATCCTTGGCTGGAGCACCAGCTAAACTTCTTCCGATAATCGTTGCCCCAATTACTGCAACAACTGCTACACCACCGATAATCCATGCTTTTTTACTCATCTTTTTCTCCTTTAGTTTTCAAGCGCTTCTCTCACCCACTGGATACGTTCAACTGCGATATCACTTGGAATGGTACAATCTGCCCCAAGTACCAAGCCCTGTTCCCCAGCTTCTGCAACTAGTTTCTTTGCCTCAGCCTGAATGGCATCCTTGCTACCAGTATACAGTAAGCCTGTCTTGCCATTTTCGAATCCTCCAAGAACCGTACGTCCCTTGAAAATCTCACGACCTTCCTTGAGAGTGATTCCCTCTGGTCCTACAGCCCAGTTAAAGACTTGGGCTGGATAATCTGCAAAAAGGTGAATATCATTTCGCGCTCCCTCGTAACCACAGATATGAAGAACAGTGACGCCACCAACAGCACTAGCTGCTTCCAGAACCGTTATCTCGCTAGGTGCAATGACGGCTTGATAATCTGCTGCCGACACTCGTTTATCTTGGATACTTTGCACGCTGAGATAGATTCCATCAGCACCAGCCTCCTCGATGACAGCTCGACTGAGACTCGCAATATCCTCTGCAATCACATCCAATACCTTCTTCAAAGCTTCAGGATCTTCCACCAAAAAATCAGCAATGAGGTCATCCCCACCAGACACTTCCCCCAGTAGCCACTTGAGATAGGTCACAGGAGCAAAAATATTGTAAATCGCAACGATATCTTCTGTAAACTCTTGCTTGATTTTCTTAACCAAGTCCACCTGCTCTTTTATCCAAGCGTGATCTGGTCCGAGTGGTTGAATGGTCGCCAATTCTTGAAGTGATTTTCCTTTGGCAATCGCTGGATTTGGATAAGCAAAGTAGCCATCGCTCATGAGTTTGATAAAGTCTGGCTGAACTTCTCGGATAAAGCGCTTATGTCCCTCGATATTCTTCTCGATAATGACTGGATTTGAGAAACCGTGTAGCCATTCGTCTTCGGATGTGAAATGATGCCAAAAGCCAACTGGCACACGTTCAACCTTTTCACCTCTAAATGCTTTTAAAACCCATTCTTTTTTTTCTGACATTCTTATTCTCCATTTCTTACTTTTTCAACTAATAAACTGCTTGCGATGTCATTCGAGCGTAGAAAGGGGAGACTGGACTTGGAAAAATCCTGAACTCCACGACATCTCTCTCCATTTTTGCAGTGCCCATTTTTTACGACGCTTATGGCAATCAAGGCCAGCAAACCGACAACTGCAATGAAGATGCCCCATCTTTTACTTTTCATAGCTCCTCCTTTTAGAGAACAGCTGCCTGTCGAATCCAGTCCAACCTCTCTAAGTCAAAGTCATCTGGAACAGTACAGTCAGCTCCCAGAAGAACGCCTTTACTACCCGCTTCAGCCAACAACCGCCTTGTTTCATCTTGCAATTCTGCCTTGGAACCTTGATAAAGCAAGCTTTTCTTGCCATTTTCAAATCCACCTAAAACGGCCTTGCCTGGAAACAACTCTTGACCCTGTGTCAAACTAACATCCTCATGATGAGTCGCCCAGTTGACCACTTGAGCTGGATAGTCCTTAAATATCGTCACATCATTGCTCGCACCTTCAAAACCACAGATATGGAGGATATTGGTCCCACCCACCTGATTGGCTACCTCCAAAATCGCTATATTGCTCGGTTCGATATAGGTTTGGTAGAGTGCTGGTGTGATGCGCTGATCTTGAATTTCCTGGGTACTGAGGTAAATCCCGTCAACACCGCCTTGCTGAATGATTTTCTGAGTTAGGGAAGCAATATCTCCTGCAATCACATCTAGAATCGCTCTGAATTGCTCAGGATTTTCAAGCAATAAATCAGCTACTTCCCTATCTCCTCGAGAAGTTTCTGTACGGAACCAGCGCTTGAGGTAGGAGATCGGCGAAAAGATATTGTAGAAAGAAGCAATCTCTTCAGTAAAGGTCTCTCGAATCGCTTGTACCACTTCCACCTGTTGCTGAATCCATGGGTGTTCCTCACCAATCGACTCAATAGAAGTCAGCTCCTGAATGCTTGCAATCTTAGGACTATAGACATTACTTGGATAAAGGAAAAAACCGTCGCTCATAATTTTGACAAAATCAGGACGAATCCTTTCCACATAGCTGCGATGCCCATCAACACTTTTTTGAAAGATACGTGGATTATTTAATCCCTGCCCCTTTTCTTCGAGTGTTACAAAATGAAACCAAAATCCCACAGGAACTCTTTCCACTTCATCGCCTCGAATCGCTCTAAAGACTAGATCTCTTTTACTTGCCATACCTTTCTCCTTCCATTTGGATTGAAACCATCTTACCACTCCTTTTCCCCTTTTCCCAATATATATTGACTATCAACTCGATTGGAAATTTTTATATCTGTAAAGAAAAAAATCCCTGAAAAGCTTGATGTTACTAGCCTTTCAAAGATTCACTTTATTTTCATCTATTTTTCAAAAAGGAGTTGATATAGATTTTCTATCAAGCCGATTGAATTTTTTTATAACTCCTCTTTCATGGCAAAGTAAGCACGTACTTTGGGCGCCACTTGCGTGCCAAAGAGCTCAATAGCTCTCAAAACTTGATCATGTGGCATAGAACCAAGCGGTAGATGGAGCATGAAACGGTCCAAGTCTAAATCCTCAATCATGCGAATCAATTTTTCTGCCACCTGGTCTGGATTTCCCACAAACATGGCTCCATTTGGACCAACTTGCTCCAAATATTGCTCATAGGTCAACTCCTGCCAGTGTGGACGGTCCTTGGAAATCGCATCCACCACTTGCTTGGTCGGATGGAAATAATCTTTGACAGCCTGCTCGCCATCTTCAGCAATCCAGCCCCAAGAATGAGCGCCCACTTTCAGGTCTTTATCCGCATAACCAGCCTCCCTTCCAATCTCACGATAAGCTTGAATCAGCTTTTTAAAATAATGCGGATTGCCACCGATAATGGCATAGACAATCGGCAACCCCGCCTGAGCAATCTTCACTGTTGATTCGACATGACCACCTGTCGCCACCCACAATGGCAATTTGTCCTGAACTGGACGAGGATAAACATCTTTTCCAGCAATGCTTTGGGTCAATTGCCCCTGCCAATTCACTTTGGTGCTTTCATTTGCCAGCTGAAGCAGGTCTAACTTTTCATCAAAGAGAGCTTCATAGTCTTTCAAGTCATAGCCAAACAGAGGGAAGGATTCGGTAAATGAACCACGCCCAGCCATAATCTCCGCACGGCCATTTGACAAGGCATCGATGGTGGCATATTGTTGGAACAAGCGAATCGGATCCATACTCGAGAGAATGCTGACTGCACTAGTCAAACGAATCTTCTTGGTATTGACTGCCCCAGCTGCAAGAACAATCTCTGGCGCCGATACCGCAAAGTCCTCCCGATGATGCTCCCCAATCCCGTACACACCCAAACCAACCTTATCAGCCAGCTCAATTTCTGCCACCAACTGACGAATGCGTTCATCATGACTGTAAATCTGCCCAGTCGCTTCCAGAGCAGTTGTTTCACCAAATGTTGAAATTCCTAATTCTACCATCCTATTTCCTCGCTATCTCTTTTAGTTTTTAGGGTATTTTATCACTAATTAGTTTCATTTTCAATGGATTTGCTCATTAGAAAAAGTCTAGATGAACTAGACTTTCTTAGTTTATTCTACCTGTAGTTTATTGTCTTTCAAAGTCAACTTCGAGTTTTCTGTCAATTCTGTTTGTTCAAAAGTGTAAATCGTCTCACCCTTTGTATCAATCATGTACCAGGCTTGGTCTTTACGGACAACCAGGGCAAGCTCCGTACTATTTGTGTCCTCGTTTTTGACAGACAAAGGAAAGGCCTTGTCCACACCTTCCAGAGCTACTTTATTCCCTGTTTTTAATTCTACTAGGTAGTGTACTCCATCCTTGGTACCAAAACTGTAGTCCCCATTAATCGGTGTATGGCTATCATAGTTTTTCATTAGAATGGAAGTTTTATCCGTACCATCAAACGCCTTTTTAAAGTGTTCTTTCTGCTCTTCAGCTTTCTTTTGATCTTGAGACTGAACTGTCTCTTGCACTGCAGCAATCCGTTCCAGGTTTTGCTTTTTCGCTTGTCTCGCCTGATGGATCAAGATCGTACGTATCAAGAAAGAACTAGACAAGACGATACCAACCACCATAGCAATAATACTTTTTTTCTTCTTCATTTTCTTCTCCTTATAAAAAATTAGAGCCGAGCAAAATATTCCTCACTCAAGTATACCAAGAGAGAGCAAAAAAGTCTAGATTAACTAGACTTTCTTAGCTTATTCTACTGTTACTGACTTGGCAAGGTTACGTGGTTTGTCCACATCAAGGCCACGGTGGAGCGTTGCGAAGTACGCAACCAATTGAGTTGGCACGACCATTGAAATTGGTGAGAGGTAAGGATGGACGGTCGTCAGAACGATATCGTCTGTCTCTTTAGCAACATTTTCTTCTGCGATAGTGAGAACCTTAGCACCACGGGCTGCGACCTCTTGGATATTTCCACGAGTATGGTTGGCAAGAACTGGATCTGACAAGAGGGCTAAGACTGGCGTTCCTTCTTCAATCAAGGCAATGGTTCCGTGCTTGAGTTCTCCTGCCGCAAAGCCTTCACACTGGATGTAAGAAATCTCTTTGAGTTTGAGACTGGCTTCCATGGCTACATAGTAATCTTGACCACGTCCGATGTAAAAGGCGTTGCGAGTGGTTTCAAGAAGCTCTCGAACCTTGGCATCAATGGTTTCTTTCTCAGAAAGAGTTGATTCGATAGACTGAGCTACGATTGACAACTCATGAACCAAGTCAAAGGCTTGCGCTTTAGCATTGCCGTTTGCTTCTCCGACTGCTTTTGCCAAGAAGGCAAGGGCTGCGATTTGTGCTGTGTAGGCCTTGGTTGATGCCACGGCAATTTCAGGACCCGCGTGAAGCAACATGGTATGGTTGGCTTCACGTGAAAGGGTTGAACCTGGCACGTTTGTCACCGTCAAGCTTGGAATGCCCATTTCATTAGCTTTGACCAAAACTTGACGGCTGTCAGCTGTTTCACCAGACTGGCTGATAAAGATAAAAAGTGGTTTCTTGCTGAGAAGTGGCATACCATAGCCCCACTCAGATGAGATTCCAAGTTCAACTGGTGTATCTGTCAATTCTTCCAGCATCTTCTTAGAAGCAAATCCAGCGTGGTAAGAAGTTCCAGCTGCAAGAATGTAGATGCGATCTGCATCTTGAACAGCCTGGATGATAGCTGGGTCTACGACAACTTGACCTGCCTCATCCGTGTAGGCTTGGATGAGTTTACGCATAACCGTTGGTTGCTCATCGATTTCCTTGAGCATGTAGTAAGGGTAAGTTCCCTTACCGATATCTGACAAGTCAAGCTCCGCAGTATAGCTAACACGTTCACGACTATTGCCATCATAGTCTTGCACTTCAACGCTATCAGCCTTGACGATTACCAACTCTTGATCATGGATTTCCATGTATTGGTTTGTCTCACGAATCATGGCCATGGCATCTGAGCAGACCATGTTGTAGCCATCTCCAAGACCAATCAAAAGTGGTGATTTATTCTTCGCTACATAGATGACATCTGGACTTTCAGAGTCA
The DNA here is from genome assembly GCA_000831085.1 of Streptococcus sp. DBCMS. Classification (GTDB taxonomy): domain Bacteria; phylum Bacillota; class Bacilli; order Lactobacillales; family Streptococcaceae; genus Streptococcus. The sequence goes on along the minus strand of JXRG01000020.1, from coordinate 9,075 downwards.
ATCAAGGCAAAGGCATAAGAACCACGGATGATGTGAAGAGCTTTTTTGAAGGCTTCAAGAACTGAGAGACCATCCTCTTCCGCAAATTTTCCAATCAAGTGAACGGCGATTTCCGTATCTGTTTGCCCCTTGAAGTGGTGACCTGCAAGATATTCTTCCTTGATTTCAAGGTAGTTTTCAATCACTCCATTGTGCACCAAGACAAAACGTCCAGTCTCAGAGCGGTGTGGGTGAGCATTGTCCTCAGTTGGTTTTCCGTGAGTCGCCCAACGCGTATGTCCGATACCAGTTGTCCCCTCAACACCTGCTGTCTTGGCAGACAATTCTGCGATACGACCGACAGCCTTAACCAGGTGATTTTCAGCACCACCTAGGACAAAAATCCCCGCAGAATCATAGCCACGGTATTCAAGCTTTTCAAGTCCTTGAATCAAAATATCAGTTGCATTTGTGTTTCCAACAACACCAACAATTCCACACATAGTATATACGACACAGACCAGCTGTGCTTTCCCCTTAAATTGGTATAGTCTGATTTCCCTTTTACAGAATCAGCAAAGACAGTATATACTTGTTTTTCTCACTTGTCAAGGATAAAAATTGGTATAGTTTTTCTATCTGGTATTTTAACAAGATTTCACTTGATACCTGACAAGTTAGCATCAATTACTTATAATGAATAGAGGAGGTATTTGCCATTTGATTTTTCTTGGCACTTTTATCTTCTCTTCCCATCTTGTCTGATTTTCCCCATGGGCACCTCCTAACTCTGCTACTACAAGGCACTACAGATGGGCAATGCGACTGAGGTATCTGCTGTCGATAAATTCAGTCTCGTCATTACCCTCGTTCTAGCCTTTTTCTTCCTACAGGATGCCCTGACGTTTAAAACAATTATTGGCTGTATCCTGATTACGATTGGGACCTTGGTGATGATATTGTAATAAAAAGTGAGATGAACACCATCTCACTCTTTTTATTCTTAAAATCCATTATGGTCGCTGAGTTCCTTGAACCAATGGCCTGATTTTTTTAGACGACGTTCCTGCGTTTCCAAGTCCAATTCAACCAAACCATAGCGATTTTTATAGCTGTTGAGCCATGACCAGCAGTCGATAAAGGTCCAGATTAAGTATCCTTTACAGTTTGCTCCATCTTCAATGGCACGGTGAAGTTCACGCAGATGTCCTTTGACAAAGTCGATACGATAGTCGTCCTGAATCATGCCATTCACACGGAATTTATCCTCACCTTCAACACCCATGCCATTCTCTGTCAGCATCCACTCAATATTACCATAATTTTCCTTGATATTTTGGGCAATATCATAAATCCCCTGCTCATAGATTTCCCAACCGCGGTGAGGATTGATCTTACGGCCCGGCATGACGTAAGGTTCGTAGAAATGCTCTGGCAAAAAGGGACTGTCTGGATGTTTAGCAAAACGCGGCGCCATAACGCGCAAAGGTTGGTAGTAGTTGACTCCAAGGAAATCAACTGTATTCTCGCGAATGAGTTCTAACTCTTCAACAGTGTACTCTGGTAGCAAATCATGATCTGCTAAAATTTCCACCAATTCCTCTGGATAAGCTCCCAGTACAGAAGGGTCTAAGAAAGATTGAGCTTGGAAGAGATCGGCAATGCGAGCAGCCTTGACATCTGCGGGATGCTGGCTACGTGGATAGGCTGGTGTCAAGTTGAGGACAATCCCAATCTTGGAATCAGGCAAAATCTCATGACAGGATTTAACCGCAAGACTACTAGCCAGTTGCGTATGATAGGCAACCTTAACCGCTGCTTTGGCATCCACCTTGTGAGGATAGTGGGCATCGTAAAAATAGCCAAATTCTACAGGGACAATGGGCTCGTTAAAGGTAATCCATTGGTCCACCAAGTCACCGTAAGTCTCAAAACAAAAACGAGCATAGTCTTCATAAGCCTTGACAGTTGCCTTATTTTCCCAACCATCGCCGTCTTCTTGGAGGGCAAAAGGCAGGTCGAAGTGATAGAGATTGACTAAGAGACGAATCCCTTTGGCCTTAATAGCTTCAAAAACCTGACGGTAGAAAGTCACCCCTTGCGGATTGACCTCTCCACGGCCCTGTGGGAAAATACGAGACCACTGGATAGAAGTTCGGAAGGCTGTATGCCCAGTCTCTACCAAAAGCTCAATATCCTTTTCCCAGTTCTCATAGAAGGTCGATGTTTTATCAGGTCCAATCCCATTGTAGTAGCGGTTTGGCTCTACTTGATACCAATAATCCCAGAGATTATCCCCCTTGCCGTCACCAGGCACGCGCCCTTCAGTTTGCGGTCCAGAAGTGGAGGAACCCCAAACAAAATCCTTTGGAAATTTTAGCATTGTTATACCTCTTCGTTTACTCATTTTCCCCATTATATAGAAAAAACAAGGTAAAAACTAGTTACATTTTTGCCTTGTTTTTCTTCTGATTAAAGTTTTTATTTCTTGCTTAGGATTTCAAGCGTTTCGAGCAAGTTGTCTGCGTGAACTTCGATGGTGTCACCAGTCGCCTTAATCTTAACTTCTACGATGCCATCAGCTGCTTTTTTCCCGACAGTGATACGGATTGGCAACCCAATCAAGTCGCTATCGCTAAATTTAACCCCGACACGTTCGTTACGGTCGTCTGTCAAGACTTCGTAACCAGCTCCCATCAAGCTTGCTTCAAGTTTTTCTGTTAAGGCTTGCGCTTCTTCATCTTTAACATTGACAGTAATCAAATGCACATCAAATGGTGCCAATTCTTTAGGGAAGTTAACTCCCCAAGCGTAACGGTATTCACCTTTTGGCGTTTTGTTAACAAAGAGGCGGGCGTGTTGCTCCATAACCGCAGAAAGGAGACGGCTAACACCGATACCGTAACAACCCATGATGATTGGCACAGCACGACCATTTTCATCCAAAACATCTGCACCCATACTTGCTGAGTAACGAGTTCCCAGTTTAAAGATGTGACCAATTTCGATACCACGCGCGAAGTTAAGAACGCCTTGCCCGTCTGGTGAAATTTCACCCTCACGAACTTCACGGATATCCACATATTCTGCAGTGAAATCACGACCTGGGTTCACACCCGTCAAGTGGTAGCCATCTTCGTTAGCCCCCACAACAGCATTGCGAACATCTTGTACCTTACGGTCTGCAATGATTTTCACATTTTCTGGCAAACCAACTGGACCAAGTGAACCAAAGCCAGCTGGGATAACATTTGCTACTTCTTCCTCGCTTGCAACATCAAAGAAATCTGCTCCCAAGTGGTTTTTCAACTTAACTTCATTGAGTTGGTCATTTCCAACTAGAAGGGCTGCAACAAGCTCACCATCTGCCATGTAGAAGAGGGTTTTGATTGTTTGCTCTTCTGGCACGTTAAGGAAGGCTGCCACTTCATCGATGGATTTAACACCTGGAGTTTCCACTCGAGTCACTTCTTCTTCCGCAACGACACGGTTGCTTGGTTTGTATTCGTTTGTTGCCATTTCTAAGTTAGCTGCATAGCTAGACTCACTTGAGTAGGCAATAGTGTCTTCACCAGAAACCATCCATTTGAGCAATTCTGCCTTGATTTCTTCTTGTACTTCTGCAGGAATCTCATCAAATGAGGCAACTGACTTGTCCAAGACAACCCAGCGATCGAGGTCTGTACGGCTGGTGTGATGGCCATAAATTCTTGGCTATCCTTACCACCCATGGCGCCACCGTCACCGATGATGGCCTTGAAGTCCAAGCCACTACGAGTAAAAATACGTTCATAGGCTGCCTTGTACTCGTCATAAGTCACATCCAAACTATCGTAATTAGCATGGAAACTATAGCCGTCTTTCATGATAAATTCACGCGTACGGAGAAGTCCGTTACGTGGACGTTTTTCATCACGGTATTTCGGTTGGATTTGGTAAAGGTTGAGTGGTAATTGCTTGTAAGACTTGACAGAGTCACGAACAATAGCTGTAAAAGTTTCTTCGTGTGTCGGACCTAGGATAAAGTCTGACTTTTCACGGTTTTTCAATTTATAAAGGTCTTCACCATAGGTTTCATAACGACCTGATTCACGCCAAAGATCGGCACTGAGAAGGGCAGGAGCCAACATCTCCACCGCACCAATCTTATCAAACTCTTGGCGCATGATATTCTTAGCCTTTTCAATCACACGGTTAGCGAGTGGTAGGTAAGAATAAACACCAGCAGAAACTTGACGAACATAACCAGCACGCAACATAAGGGCGTGGCTGATAACTTGAGCATCGCTTGGCATTTCGCGAAGCGTTGGGATTAGCATTTTACTTTGTTTCATAATATTCCTCGATTATCTAAAAGAAGAGTCGCATAATGTCATTCCAGGTCACAGCTAGCATCAAGACAACCATGATAACTACACCAGCCATGGTGACATAGGTTTCAATTTCTTGTTTAAGGGGTTTCCGGCGGATAGCCTCTAGGATATTGAGCACAATCTTTCCACCATCCAAAGCCGGGATCGGAATCAAGTTAAAAATCCCGATGTTGATGGAAATCATGGCTAGGAAATAGAGGACATTCTCAAGGCCATTTTTAGCAGCATCGCTACTTGCCTTAAAAATGGCAACGGGACCGCCGAGTTTGTTCAAATCTGGATGGAAAATCAAGTTTTTCAGAGCCGAAAGGATACGGAGCCCTGAATCAGCAGCGGTTGTAAATCCACCAACAAACATGGATAGAAAGTCTGACTTGACCCCCGGTTGAACCCCAAGAATATAACGTCCTTGATTTTCTTCTGGAGTCACAGTGACTTGTTTTTCGCTACCATTTTCAGAAATGGTCACATCCAAGGTCGGAGCGGTCTTGTCCTTGGTATCTGCTTCCACAGCCTGAGTCAAGTCTTGCCAATTCTTAACCTCATGCGAGCCGACCTTGGTAATTTGGGCGGTTTCAGCCACACCCACCTTAGCCAAAGCTCCCTCTGGCATGACATGAAAGAGATTGGTCTGAGTATCTCTAACACCGCCTTGCAAAAAGATCAAGATCCAAAAAACAACAACACCTAAGATAAAGTTATTCATAGGACCTGCAAAGTTGGTGATGAGCTTGCCCCAGATAGAAGCATTTTGATACTGTACATCCAAAGGAGCGATGCGCACTTCGGTTCCATCTTCTTCAACAACCGTTGCATCATGATCCACTGCAAAAGTCTTTTCTTCTTCCAGGACCAAGCCTTTAATGAAGAGCTTGTCTTCAAAGTCAAACTGAGTTACCTGCATAGGGAGAGCCGTTTGATCCAGTTTCTTCCCTGAGAGGTTAATCCGTTTGACTTTACCATCGTCAGCAAGTGTCAAACTAACCGGAGTTCCTGTCTTGATTTCTGTCGCATCATCACCCCAGCCAGCCATACGAACATAGCCTCCTAGAGGAAGGATCCGAATGGTATAAGCAGTGCCATCCTTACCGATATGGGAAAAAATCTTGGGCCCCATACCAATGGCAAATTCACGAACTAGAATGCCTGATTTCTTGGCAAAATAAAAATGTCCAAACTCATGCACCACCACAATAATCCCAAAAACCAGGATAAAGGTTAGCAATCCAATCATTCAATATTCCTTTCTTTAAAACAGGCCAAATAAGTGCATCATTGGAAACACAATCAGCATACTGTCAAAGCGATCCAACACACCGCCATGTCCAGGGATAAATTTTCCAGAATCCTTAACACCGAAATGGCGTTTCATAGCACTCTCAATCAAGTCACCAAACTGACCTGCCACACTGAAGAAGACGGCAAAGAGACTCATTCTATAAATCCCATAAGGAAGAGCAACTGTGCTGTCCACTAACATAAAAATCACTGTTATCAGTACCGCACCTAGAATGCCCCCGACAAAGCCCTCAATACTCTTATTAGGAGAAACTCTCGGAGCCAGCTTATGTTTACCAAAATTCATCCCTGTCAGGTAGCTGCGCTATCTGTCGCCCAAACGATAAAAAGGGCCAAAAGCACCTTGTCAAAACCTGCCACCCGAGCATCTAGTAAGGCATTGAAGCCAAAACCAACATAAAAGCTCACAGCAATTGGGAAAGCGGCATCTTCAATCGTATAGTTTTTACTGAAAACGGTTGTCCCTAGCATTATGGTAATCAGAACACTATAGGCAACTACATTCCCATCAACAGGCAAAAAAGTTAGGTAATTTTCTAAAGGAACTGTGAGAGCGAAGGTCGCAAAAAGAGTCAAAGCACCCTCAATGGTCATAGTCTTTAGCCCCTTCATGTGCAAGAGTTCATGGACGCCTAGCATCGCTAACAAGCCAATCCCTATCTGCAACAAGAGCCCTCCCGCAAACAAGACTGGAAGGAAAATCGCCAGGGCCAATACCGCAAACAATGTTCTCTTTTGTAAATCCTTGGTCATATCTTCTCCTAAACTCCTCCAAAACGGCGATTGCGATGGTTAAAAGCAGCAATAGCTTCCTGCAAGGCGGCTTCATCAAAATCAGGCCACAAGGTATCCGTAAAGTAAAGTTCGCTATAGGCTGCTTGCATGGTAAGAAATTACTTAAACGCAACTCACCACTCGTACGGATAATCAAATCAGGATCCCGCAAATCCTTTGGCAGGTGTTGCGTGAAAAGATAGTCCCCAATCATATCTTCTGTGATGTCACCAGGGTTTATTTTAGCATCTAGAACATCTTGAGCCAAGCCCTTAAGAGCTTGCGTAATTTCAGCACGACCGCCGTAGTTAAGCGCAAAATTGAGAATCAAACCCGTATTGTTCTTGGTCAACTCCTCTGCTTTTTTCAAAGCTTCAAAAGTCGGCTTAGGCAAACGATCTGTCTCCCCAATCATCTGAATCTTAACGTTATTTGCATGCAATTCAGGGACGTAGTTATCATAAAATTCGACTGGCAAGTTCATGATAAACTTGACCTCTTGATCTGGGCGCGTCCAATTTTCCGTTGAAAAGGCATAAACCGTGATGACCTTGACTCCCATCTTGTTAGCTGCCTTGGTCACCTTTTGGAGGGCTTCCATCCCCGCCTTATGACCAAAAACCCGTGGTTGCATCCGTTTTTTAGCCCAACGACCATTCCCATCCATGATGATGCCAATGTGAGCAGGAACCTGTGTTGGAACCTCAACTTCTACAGCTTTATCTTTCTTAAAAAATCCAAACATGTTCTTATTCCTATTCAAAAATCTATCGTTTCATTATACCATATTTCCCTATTTTCTTCTATTGCTAAGTTATTAGCTCTCCGTACAGACAAAAAATAAGCCGCCTGATTGGGCGACTTAATTTTATAGGGAGATTATTATGAAAAAGTTTTAGGAGTTTAAGTTAAGTTTCTCTTAACTTATGAGTCTAGTATACCGTCCCTAACTTAAATTTTTCTTAAGTTTTTTGAGAAAGTCAGATTTTTCCATTTTTCTTGCCACTTTTTCTTGGACATCCGTTCTTGATAGAGCTTCATTCGGTCTCTATTCTCTATGAAGTGAGGAGTTGGAGATACCTGAAAATTCAAAATATCCTCTAAACCATAAGGCGCAAAGAGATCTAAAGTTGCGTCAGCATGCAAGCGGAGTCATATAGCCGTACAACGTTCTGGATACTTACTCATAGCATCACGAGAACTGGTATAGGGCGCAGTGTGAGGACTGTGCAGATGCATATAGACCTGATTTTTCAACTCCCACTGGTACTGAGGAAAATCCTCTCTCAGCTTGTTCTCTAGGGATACTGTTTCCTCATAAGAAACATCTGGATCAAAGAAAATCACATCCACATCTGTTTCACGGTCAAAAGGCGATTTGTCTGACAAGAGATTCCATATGAAATTCCTGACAGAACCTGCCGCCAACCAAGAGTCTTTCAGATCTAGGTCACGAATGATAGTCAGAATGGCCATCATATCTGGATTTTTTCTAAAAACCTCTAGAATATCTTGCTCATTTTTCACTGTATTCATACCCCAAATGTTCATAAGCCTTAGCTGTCACCACCCGTCCTGAGCGAGTTCGCATGATAAAGCCTTTTTGTATAAGGTAAGGTTCGTACATATCTTCGACTGTCTCACGCTCCTCGGCAATATTAACAGAAAGAGTTCCTAAACCAACTGGACCACCACCGTACATCTCAATCATGGTACGAAGGATTTTTTGGTCTACATAGTCCAAACCTTCATGGTCTACATCTAGCATGGTCAAAGCCTTATCGGTAATAACATCATCGATAACCCCATTTCCCATAATCTGGGCAAAGTCGCGCACGCGCTTGAGGAGACGATTGGCGATACGAGGAGTTCCACGACTGCGTAAGGCCAGCTCAGCAGCTGCCTCATGAGTGATTTCCATCTCAAAAATATCTGCCGTTCGTTCAACAATTTCCGTCAAGTCAGCACGGGCATAGTATTCCATATGACCTGTAATTCCAAAACGTGCCCGCAGAGGATTTGAGAGCATCCCCGCACGTGTCGTAGCCCCAATCAAGGTGAATGGTGGCAAGTCCAAATGAACACTGCGACTGCCCTCTCCAGCCCCAATCATGATGTCAATGTAGAAGTCCTCCATGGCACTATAAAGCACCTCTTCCACCGACATAGGCAAGCGATGAATCTCATCAATAAAGAGAACGTCTCCAGGCTCCAAATCATTCAAAATCGCTACCAGATCCCCCGCTTTTTCAATGACAGGACCTGATGTTTGCTTGAGATTGACACCCAATTCATTGGCAATAACAAAAGCCATGGTCGTTTTCCCCAAACCTGGAGGACCAAATAAAAGAACATGGTCCAGCGCCTCATCACGCATTTTTGCTGCCTCAATAAAGATTTGCAGCTGGTCCTTGACCTTATCCTGCCCAATATATTCACGTAAATACTGAGGACGGAGGGTACGTTCTACCAACTCCTCATCCCCCATGATTTCATTATCTAAAATTCTACTCATGGCTCTATTATATCAAAAATCCAAGCCACAAACAAAAAAGCCACCTGATTGGGTGGCCTCTTTAGGGAGATTATTATGAAAAAAGAAAAAGGTTTTAGGATTTCATTAAATAAAGTTAGGAGGTCTTTATTTAAT
>JXRG01000002.1:0-122328 GCA_000831085.1 Streptococcus sp. DBCMS | reverse complement strand
TTTATAAGATGTGGAAAAGACGTTCAATTCGAACTCTTTTTTTGCTATAATGAGGGGAGAAAAATCAGACAGGAGATCGACATGTCAGAACCATTATTTTTACAATCAGTTATGCAAGAAAAAATCTGGGGAGGAACCAAGCTACGTGATGAGTTTGGTTACGACATTCCAAGTGAAAAAATCGGGGAATACTGGGCTATCTCTGCTCACCCAAATGGGGTTTCAAAGGTGGCTAATGGCCGCTATGAAGGAACAGATCTGGCTAATTTGTATGATGAGCACCGTGAATTGTTTGGCAATCGTCCAGAACCTGTATTTCCACTTTTGACCAAGATTCTCGATGCCAATGACTGGCTCAGCGTCCAAGTTCACCCAGACGATGCCTATGGACTAGAACACGAAGGCGAACTTGGAAAAACAGAATGCTGGTATATCATCGCAGCAGACGAAGGTTCAGAGATTATCTATGGTCATAATGCCAAGTCAAAAGAAGAACTCCGTCAGCAAATTGAGGACAAGAACTGGGATAGCTTGCTTACCAAAGTCCCTGTCAAGGCTGGAGATTTCTTCTATGTACCAAGTGGCACCATGCACGCTATCGGCGCAGGTATCTTGATTCTTGAAACCCAGCAGTCTAGCGATACCACCTATCGTATCTATGACTTTGACCGTGAGGACGATAAGGGCAACTTGCGTGAACTTCACCTTGAAAAATCTATCGATGTTTTAAACATTGGTGAGCCTGCTAATAGCCGTCCTGTAACTATCAAAGCTGATGATTTACGTTCCACTCTCCTTGTGTCTAATGACTTCTTCGCAGTTTACAAGTGGGAAATCACTGGAAAAGTTGACTTTGAAAAGACAGCTGACTATAGCTTGTTTAGTGTCTTGGCTGGGAACGGTCAGCTAATAGTTGACGGGAAAAACTATCCAATCCAAAAAGGCAGCCACTTTATCCTACCAAGTGATGTTGAAGCTTGGATCCTAGAAGGGAAAGGTTTGGAATTGATTGTTAGTCATCCATAAAAAGAAAAGACTTGAGAGATATTCTCAAGTCCTTTTTGATTACATAAATTGGGCGATAAAAACCACGATGATGATAATTGGAATGACGAAACGAAGAAGGAAGAGCCAAACATGGAAAAGTCCTTGTTTCCATGTTCTTTCATCAAGATGGAGTTCCTCCATAGCAAGAGCCTTTTTAAAGATGTAGCCTGTAAAAAGTGACAGGCAGAGAGCTCCAAATGGCATGAGGAGATTGGAAACCAAGAAATCCATGGCATCAAAGAAAGTCTTACCAAAGATGTGAACATCAGCCATGACTCCATAGGATAGGGCTGAAGGAATTCCGAAGATAAAGGTTAAAATCCCTAAAATAGCACTCCATTTAGCACGCTTGCTGTTATTCTGATTGGTGATATTGCCCACATTGATTTCCAGCATCACGACAGAGGAAGTGACCGTCGCAAAGAGGAAGAGCAAGAGGAAGAGGATATAGAAAATGGTTCCAAAAGGCATCTTGTCAAAGAGTTGAGGCAAGACGATAAAGAGCAGGCTTGGTCCCCCTTCAGACTGGATATTGAAGGCTGACATGGCTGGGAAAATGGCTAGTCCTGCATGATGGATACCGAGATGTTCATGGCTACGATGGAAATCCCTGACTGGACCAGATTGGTTTCCTTGTCCAAGTAGGATGCATAGGTCAGCATGGCTGTAACCCCTAGTGAGAGGGCAAAGAAAGATTGTCCCAGAGCATAGAGGAGACCAGCGCTAGTTAGTTTTGAAAAATCTGGTTTGAGGAAGTAAAGAACCCCTTCCATGGCATTTGGCAAGCTGAGCGAGCGCCCAATAATCACGACAAAGATGATAAAGAGCAGGGGCATCATGACTTTCGAAGCTCTTTCGATCCCTTTTTGAACTCCACGTGATACAATAAAGATATTCAATAAGATAAAGGCCGCTTGAGCTCCTAGGGCAATGGCTGGATTTGAAATGATTGAAGTAAATAACTGAGCATAATCACCCGTTCCACCAAGTTGGAACAATTTCCCAAACTCAATACCAAGATAGACTAGAATCCATCCTCCAATAACACTGTAAAAGGAGAGAAGGATAAAGAGGGCAAAGGCACCAATCCAACCAATAAAGTTATACTTGTTATTGTTGCCAAGTTTTCCAAAGGTTTTGATAGCGGAAACGCCAGCACTACGGCCAAGGGCAAACTCAGCCAGCAGGAGCGGGAAACCGATTAAAATGGTAGAAATGAGAAAGACTAGTAAAAAGCCTCCCCCGCCATTAGCAGCAGTCATGTAGGGAAACTTCCAAACGGCACCAAGCCCGATGGCTGAGCCAGCAGATGCTAGAATAAAGCCTAGTTTCGAGCCCCATTGCGATTTTTCTGACATAGTTAAACTCCGATCTCCTTTTTCAAAATAAGAAAAGGCTACTTGAGTTGTCAAATAGCCTTCTCTCAATGGCTCTTTATGAGCCTTCTGTTTGATTGATAGACTTGACTATCCTATCATGTTTTCTGATGTCTGTCAAGAAAACCATTTTCAAGTTTTTCACACATTTCTCAAAAAGTAAAAAAATTTTCGTAAAACCACTTGACTCTGACCTGGGGGGAGGGGTTATACTATCAATGTAATACTCTTCGAAAATCAAATTCAAACCACGTCAGCGTCGCCTTACCGTACTCAAGTACAGCTTGCGGCTAGCTTCCTAGTTTGCTCTTTGATTTTCATTGAGTATAAGGAGGGAATCATGTACCATATAAAAGAAGCTGCGCAGCTTTCAGGAGTCTCTGTCAAGACCCTGCACCACTACGATAAGATAGGACTTCTGGTTCCCTTAAAGTCGGGAAACGGCTATCGAACCTATAGTCAAGAGGATTTGGAACGACTTCAGGTCATTCTGTATTATAAATATCTAGGCTTTTCTTTAGAAAAAATAGCAGAGCTATTAAAGGAAGAAAGGACAGATTTATTGCCCCATTTGACCAGGCAGTTGGACTATCTAACTCGAGAAAGGCAACATCTGGATACCTTGATTTCCACCTTGCAAAAAACTATTCAAGATCAAAAAGGAGAAAGAAAAATGACCATTGAGGAAAAATTCACTGGATTTAGCTATCAAGATCATCAAAAATATCACCAAGAGGCGGTAGAGAAGTATGGACAGGAAGTCATTGACCAGGCTCTCGAGCGCCAAAAAGGTCGCGAAGATGAGGCCACAGCCGCCTTCAACCAAGTTTTTCAAGCCTTGGCACAAAATCTTCAAGCTGGTTTACCTGCAACAGCAACTGAAAACCAAGAGCAAGCAGCCAAGCTCTTGCAAGCTATTCGTACTTATGGATTTGACTGCTCTATTGAGGTATTCGGTCATATCGGCAAAGGCTACGTCTATAATCCAGAGTTTAAGGAAAACATTGACAAGTTTGGATCTGGAACAGCCCAGTACACGTCAGATGCCATTGCGGCTTACGTTCGGAGAAATGCAGAATAAATAGGCTAGGAATTTCCTAGCCTATTTTCACTTCAAATCATAAAGCCAGTTATCACCGTCTTTGTAGTAAAAGAATTCACTGAGATCTTCTTCTAGAAACACACGAAGCATATCAGACATATCATCGGTGGCAAGTTTTAGACGAGAAAGATTTTCAAATTCTTCCCACCAAACTTTCCCTTCGTCTGAGGACTGGAGTTCACCAGCAAATTGTTCTGTCTTGAAAAAAAGGACGACATAACGATAATCCTCCTCATCATACCAGTCTTTAATGCCGCAGAGTTGGGGTTTGAAAATGGTCAGACCAGTTTCTTCTTTCACTTCACGAATGACAGCATCGACAAAGGATTCGCCACGTTCAACATGACCACCAGGAAAAGTAATGCCAGGCCAGTCGGGACTAACTCGATCTTGAACCAGAACCTTGTCTCCGTTTTGAATCATACACATGTTGACAAATTCGACTGTTTCGCATCTGTTCATATTGTTTTTCCTATTTTGTTAGTAATTTTTCCACGACGTTTAACTTTCGCATGGTCAGAACCACGCCAAACAATTTTTCAAGATAGTTGGTATTGAGCTTTTTTTGTTTTGCAGTTCTAGGAAGATAGAGGTAGAGACAGTAATCGCCTACACAGATTTCTTCCTCGCCGTAGTCAGTTTTCAATTTTTCTAGTGGCAGACTTTGGATAAGTCCTTGATAAAGAATTACATGCACACGATCATGAAGATAGTCTTCTTTAAATGGATTCTCATGAACAATCTTTTCAAAATCGTTCTTATTCTTGATAACCATTTTTAAGTCGGCCCCAATTTTTTCCTTTATCAAAGTATGAACGCGTTCTCGTATTTCTTCTAAATCTGAGTCACTCTCAAGAATGATATTCCCACTTTGAATATAGGTTCGAACGTGTTGAAAACCAGCTTCTGTCAAAATATCTACCAAATAAGACATTTTCGGGATAGCATTTTTTCCATTAGGAGTAACGCCTCTTAGTAAAATAATATGTTCCAAAGGATTTCCTTTCTTACTTGGTATTTATTGGATTGGAGCCTGCCACCCAGCCGGTGCAGAGGGCAGAAGTAATGTTAAAGCCCCCCGTATGGGCATTGATATCCATGACTTCGCCAGCAAAGTGGAGACCAGGAACGAGCTTGCTTTCCAGAGTTTTGGGATTGATTTCCTTGAGACTGACACCGCCTTTGGTGACAAAGGACTTGGCAAGAGACATTTTGCCAGTCACAGGGATTCTGAGGGCCTTGATGGACTGGAGAAGTTGTTCGCGTTCCTTTTCAGTCAGTTGTTTGACTTTTTCAGGATAGCCTTGCACAAAAAATTCTGCCAAGCGTTCTGGGAGTAAAGTTTTTAAAGCATTTTTCAAGGATTTTTCCCGATTATCTTCTAGAAATGCAGCCAAGTCTCTCTCAGAAAGTTGAGGCAAAACATCCAGTGAAAGAACTTCTCCACCCTTGACAAAACTAGACATACGCAGAGCAGCAGGACCGGATAGACCAAAGTGAGTAAAGAGCAGATCGTGGGTGATGACATGCTTGCCGTAGCTTAGGGTCACATCGTCCAGTGAAATTCCTGCAAGGCCTTATGGGGGAAATCTGTCAACAATGGGCTCTCAGCAGCTTCAAGCTCAGTAATGGTATGTTTAAAATGACGGGCAATCTCATGACCAAAACCAGTCGAACCAGTAGAAGGATAGGATTTTCCGCCAGTTGTGACAATGAGTTTATCACAAGTGAAGCTTTGGTCTGCGGACTTAAGGACAAACTGGTCATCCACCTTTTTAACAGAAACAATCTCTGTTTGAGTAGCAACTTGACCACCGAGTTCAGTGATTTTCTTTTCTAGCGCCTCGATAATGGTCCGAGACTTATCACTAGCAGGAAAGACGCGTCCGTGGTCCTCGACCTTAAGTTTAACACCATTTTCCGTAAAAAAGTTGATGATATCATGGTTATCAAACTGGGAGAAGACACTGTAAAGAAACCGCCCGTTACCAGGGATGCCAGCTAGTAGGTCATCTAAGGTTCCATTGTTGGTCACATTACAACGACCACCGCCCGTTCCAGCTAATTTTTTGCCAAGTTTTCGATTTTTTTCGATGAGAAGAGTTTTCTGACCATAAAAGCTACTGGAAATCGTAGCCATCATGCCAGCAGGTCCACCACCGATGACAATAGTATCAAAATGTTTCATAGCTCTATTGTACCACAAAAAACAAGAGATGCTTGGCATCTCTTGTTACTCATGATATTAGTTAATTTCATATCCCATCAACAAACCGCCATCTTCTGCATAGAAACTGCAGAGACCAGACGTAGGGATGATTTTGATATCCGCTTGTGGGAAGGTTTCAAGCAAGCGTTCTGACAATTGCTGACAGAATTTTTCATTGCTGCGATGAGCCATGACAATTCGACCACCAGCATAGCCAGCCTTGATGAGCTCTTCATAGGCTGCTTGTTGGGATTTTTTTGGTCCACGCGCTTTTTGGAGTAGTTCTAGAGTTCCAGTTTCACTTGCTTCCCCAACCATACGGATGTTGAGAAGGCCAACGACTGTACCGATAAGCTTACTCAAACGGCCATTTTTTACCAAGTTATCAACCTTAGCGAGGACAAAGAGCAACTTGGTTTTTTCTTGGTAGGCTGTAATAGCTTCAACAATTTTCTCAAAAGAAAGTCCTTGATCAATCAAGTCATTGATTTTTTCTACAATTAGGTCAACTTCCCCACCAGCAGATAAACTATCAATCACATGAATCTGAGTGTCAGGGTGTTCTTCAAGATAGATATTCTTAGCGAGCTGTGCACTATTATGGCTACCTGAAAGAGTACCAGTAATGGTAACGACAAAGATATGCTTAGCACCTTCAAATGCACGCAGGTAATCATCAGGGCTAGGACAGGCTGATTTTGAAGCCTCAGAAGTCGCATACATGGTTTCCATCATGTGGTTAATGTCGAGATTGGCATCATCAATAAAGACCTGATCAGCTACTTGAATGGTTAAAGGAACACTAACAAATTCCGTATCGATAGCAAGAGTAGGCAGTTGACGATAATCACAACCAGAGTCAGCTACAATCTTCCAAGTCATAGAAATTCTCCATCTTTGTCACTTATACATTGACAAAGGTTCTGTCTTTTTTTACAATTATATCATGAAAGCCCTTGAAACAAAAGTACAACCTCTCTGTTGTCACAAGTAGAAAGAAATTGTTATGTCTGAACGTAAAATATCTGAAAAATCTCTTGAAAATCTCAGAAAATCAAATCAAGAATCCAATTTTTTAACCAGAGAAGCAATCGAGACGGCTCTTTTGCAACTTCTAGAGAAAAAAGATTTGGCCAAGATCAGCATTTCGGAGCTGGTCAAACGAGCGGGCGTCTCTCGTGCCGCCTTCTATCGTAACTATGACTCTAAAGAAGAGATTTTGGAAAGCGTCTTTAAACGCAGTGTTCATAATATCATGGAACAGCTCAGCCACTACGATGTTAAAACCGACCTCTATTTGGTCTGGGTTCACCTTTTCCGCGCAGCAAAGAAAGAAGCTAAGGTTATCCAATTTGCCCTGGACTACCACTTGGAAAAGATTTTCGTCCAAGCCATGCAGGAATTTCTAGAAAAATACCACGGAAAGTCAAAAGGCGTTAGCAGCTACCTTCATTCCTTTTGGAGTTCTGCCATCGTATCGGTTCTGCTCAAATGGATCAAGGATGGCATGAAGGTTCCGGCTGAAAAGATTGCAGATTTACGCTTGCCATTTTTCAAAAAATAGAGGAAAAGGAGAAGACTTATGACAGAAAAAAGACTGGCTTGGGATGAGTACTTTGCAGCCCAGGCTTTACTGATTGCCAATCGTTCGACCTGCAAACGTGCCAAGGTGGGAGCTGTCCTCGTTAAGGACAATAAAGTCATTTCAACAGGCTACAATGGTTCCGTATCAGGAACGGAACACTGTATTGACCATGAATGTCTGGTCATTGAAGGTCACTGTGTTCGAACCCTTCACGCCGAGGTTAATGCTATTCTCCAAGGGGCTGAGCGAGGGGTTCCCAGAGGATTTACAGCCTATGTGACCCATTTCCCTTGTCTGAACTGCACCAAACAATTGCTACAAGTTGGTTGTAAGCGCGTGGTTTATATCAACCAGTACCGAATGGATGACTATGCCCAGTACCTTTATCATGAAAAAGGCACCGAGTTGACCCATTTACCATTAGAGACTGTTCAGACAGCTCTTCAAGAGGCAGATTTGATTTAAAAATTAATAAAAATAAATGGTTTAGAAAGCTTTTTAAACCGTTTTTTGATATAATAAGAAGAATAAATTGAAAGAAGGAACTCAGAAAATGGGAAAAATTGAAGTCATTAATCATCCACTCATTCAACACAAATTGTCAATCTTGCGACGTACAGATACTTCTACAAAAGCTTTTCGTGAGCTAGTAGATGAGATTGCGATGTTGATGGGATATGAAGTACTTCGTGATCTTCCACTTGAAGACGTGGAAATCGAAACACCTATCACAAAGACAGTTCAAAAACAATTGGCTGGGAAAAAATTGGCTATTGTCCCAATCTTGCGTGCAGGTATCGATGGTAGATGGCCTCTTGAGCTTGGTTCCAGCAGCCAAAGTTGGTCATATCGGTATGTACCGTGATGAAGAAACCCTTCAACCAGTTGAATACTTGGTGAAATTGCCTGAGGATATTGACCAACGTCAAATCTTTGTCGTTGATCCAATGTTGGCAACAGGTGGCTCAGCAATCTTGGCTGTTGACTCCCTTAAAAAACGTGGCGCTTCAAATATCAAGTTTGTCTGCCTAGTATCAGCTCCAGAAGGTGTGAAAGCTCTTCAAGAAGCACACCCAGATGTAGAAATCTTTACAGCAGCCTTGGATGAACGCTTGAACGAACACGGTTATATCGTTCCAGGTCTTGGAGATGCTGGAGACCGCTTGTTCGGTACTAAATAAAATCCCAAAGTAAATAGTGAAACTAGAAGTTCGTTTTTGACTTGAAAGGAGGTTGAGTTTTTGTTTCTGTTTAGAGAATAGAGCAAAAATTTGACCTTTTTTGACCAAAAAGATATAATAGTTTTGTATTGAGTCGTAAGACTAAGAAAATTCAACATAAAACATAAAAGGAGAAATGAATGATTCCTGTAGTTATTGAACAAACAAGCCGTGGAGAACGTTCCTATGATATTTACTCTCGTCTTCTGAAAGACCGCATCATCATGCTAACAGGTCCAGTTGAAGACAACATGGCCAACTCCGTTATTGCTCAGTTGCTCTTCTTGGATGCCCAAGACAGCACAAAAGATATTTACCTTTATGTCAACACACCTGGAGGATCTGTTTCAGCTGGTTTGGCAATCGTTGATACTATGAACTTTATCAAGGCTGATGTCCAAACTATCGTTATGGGGATGGCTGCATCCATGGGGACTGTAATCGCATCAAGTGGAGCAAAAGGTAAACGTTTCATGCTTCCAAATGCAGAGTACATGATTCACCAACCAATGGGTGGTACAGGTGGTGGTACCCAACAAACCGATATGGCAATCGCTGCAGAGCACTTGCTCAAAACTCGTAAGACTTTGGAGCAAATCCTTGCAGATAACTCTGGTAAATCAGTCGAGCAAATTCATGCAGATGCAGAACGTGATTACTGGATGAGTGCCCAAGAAACACTTGAATATGGCTTTATCGATGAAATCATGGCCAACAATTCGTTAAGCTAAGCAACTTAGAAAGCAAACTCGACGGAGTTTGCTTTTTTTGGTATAATAGGGGAAGATTTCTTAGAAAGAGGATTCCTCATGTTTGAAAAAACAAATCGATCAGGATTAATCATCTATCTCTACTATAATCGAGATGCAAAAAAAATTCAGGAATACGGTGATATCTGTTACCATTCCAAAAAACATCGTTACTTGCAGCTCTATGTTCCAACTGAGGAGTTAGATGACTTAGTTGAGAGATTAGGTAAGGAAAGATATATCAAGAAAATTAGACGTTGCCATATTCAAGAGCTAGAAACTCCCTTCGTTGGGAATCTCTATCGCAACGAAGAAAACGTTATCATTTAAAAAATTAAACAATTGTATTGACAATTTTCTGATAATTCGGTATATTCTTAACATACTATTTTTAAAAACAACTATAAGGAGATTAAAAATGAAGAAAAAATTAGCCCTATCTTTTGTGGCTCTTGCTAGTGTGGCTCTTCTTGCTGCCTGTGGAGAGGTCAAGTCAGGTGCGTCAAACACAACTGGAAATCCAGTGGACGAAAAAACGATTAAGATCGGTTTTAACTTTGAAGAGACAGGTGCTGTGGCAGCTTACGGTACAGCTGAACAAAAAGGTGCCCAGCTTGCTGTAGACGAAATCAACGCTGCAGGTGGAATTGATGGAAAACAAATCGAAGTTGTAGACAAAGACAACAAGTCAGAAACGGCTGAAGCAGCTTCTGTTACAACAAACCTTGTTACTCAATCAAAAGTAGCAGCTATTGTAGGACCTGCTACATCTGGTGCAACTGCTGCAGCTGTAGCTAACGCTACTAAAGCCGGAGTGCCATTGATTTCACCAAGTGCTACTCAAGACGGTTTGACTAAAGGTCAAGATTACCTATTTATCGGAACATTCCAAGATAGCTTCCAAGGGAAGATTATCTCTAACTATGTAACAAACAAATTGAATGCTAAGAAGGTTGTTCTTTATACTGACAATGCTAGTGACTATGCTAAAGGTATTGCTAAATCTTTCCGCGAAGCCTACAAGGGTGAGATTGTAGCAGATGAAACTTTTGTAGCAGGTGATACTGACTTCCAAGCAGCCCTTACTAAAATGAAAGGGAAAGAGTTTGATGCTATCGTTGTTCCAGGTTACTACACAGAAGCTGGTAAAATTGTAAACCAAGCTCGTGGTATGGGAATTGATAAACCAATCGTTGGTGGTGATGGATTTAACGGTGAAGAATTTGTTCAACAAGCAACTGCTGAAAGAGCATCAAACATTTACTTCATCTCTGGATTCTCAACTACCGTTGATGTTTCTGCAAAAGCTAAAGCTTTCCTTGAAGCATACCGTGCTAAATACAACGAAGAGCCTTCAACATTCTCAGCTTTAGCCTATGACTCAGTTTACCTAGTAGCAAATGCTGCAAAAGGTGCTAAAAACTCAGGTGAAATCAAGGACAACCTTGCTAAAACCAAAGATTTTGAAGGTGTAACTGGTCAAACAAGCTTTGATGCTGACCACAATACAGTGAAAACTGCTTACATGATGACCATGAACAATGGTAAAGTTGAAGAAGCAGAAGTTGTAAAACCATAACATTAGAATAGTAATTGAAATGGGGAATGAGCCTTTGACTCACTCCCTGTTTCGGTGTTTATGAACTTGTGAAAATAATGAAATTTTCTAAAAAATAACGATAGAAAAGAGTGAATGCTATGCTCCAACAACTTGTGAATGGTCTAATTCTGGGTAGTGTTTATGCACTTTTAGCTCTGGGTTATACCATGGTTTATGGAATTATCAAACTCATCAACTTCGCCCATGGCGATATTTACATGATGGGTGCCTTTATTGGTTACTTTTTGATTAATTCTTTCCAAATGGATTTCTTTTTAGCTTTAATTATTTCAATGGCTGGAACTGCACTACTTGGTGTTGTGATTGAATTTCTTGCTTACCGTCCTTTGCGACACTCTACACGTATTGCTGTATTAATTACTGCCATCGGAGTCTCTTTCCTACTGGAATACGGAATGGTTTATCTAGTAGGTGCCAATACTCGTGCCTTCCCTCAAGCAATTGAAACAGTCCGCTTTGACTTGGGACCAATTAGCTTGACAAATGTTCAATTGATGATTTTAGCAGTTTCTATATTCTTGATGGTTTTATTGCAATTGATCGTCCAAAAAACAAAAATGGGGAAAGCCATGCGTGCGGTATCAGTTGATAGTGACGCAGCTCAATTGATGGGAATTAATGTAAATCGTACAATCAGCTTTACCTTTGCTTTGGGTTCAGCCTTGCTGGTGCAGCAGGTGTCCTCATTGCCCTTTACTACAACTCTCTTGAACCTTTGATGGGTGTGACTCCGGGTTTGAAATCATTCGTTGCGGCCGTACTGGGTGGTATCGGGATTATTCCTGGTGCAGCTCTAGGGGGATTTGTGATTGGCTTGTTGGAAACATTTGCTACTGCCTTCGGTATGTCTGATTTCCGTGATGCTATCGTGTATGGAATCTTGCTTTTGATTCTGATTGTTCGACCTGCGGGTATCCTTGGTAAGAATGTGAAAGAGAAGGTGTAAACAATGAAGACAAATCTTAAAGTAAATATTCTCTGGTTATTCCTTCTGTTAGCGGGTTATGGATTGATTAGCGTACTGGTTTCTGCTGGTGTTCTCAATCTATTCCATGTCCAAATTTTAGAACAAATTGGGATTAATATCATCCTTGCAGTAGGTTTGAACTTAATCGTTGGTTTTTCAGGACAATTCTCACTTGGTCATGCAGGTTTTATGGCAATTGGGGCTTATGCAGCAGCGATTATTGGTTCAAAATCACCAACCTATGGTGCCTTCTTTGGAGCAATGGTCTTGGGCGCTTTGATTTCTGGTGCAGTTGCTTTGCTCGTTGGGATTCCGACACTTCGTTTGAAGGGTGACTACCTGGCTGTTGCGACACTAGGTGTTTCAGAAATCATTCGTATCTTTATCATTAATGGTGGTAGTTTGACCAACGGTGCTGCTGGTATCTTGGGTATACCAAACTTTACCAACTGGCAAATGGTTTATCTTTTTGTAGTGATCACAACTATTGCAACTCTAAACTTCTTACGTAGTCCAATTGGACGCTCTACTCTATCTGTTCGTGAGGATGAGATTGCTGCTGAATCCGTTGGGGTAAACACTACAAAGATCAAGATTATCGCTTTTGTCTTTGGTGCCATTACAGCAAGTATTGCTGGTTCACTTCAGGCCGGTTTTATCGGTTCTGTTGTCCCAAAAGATTACACTTTTATTAATTCCATCAACGTGCTGATTATCGTTGTATTTGGTGGACTTGGATCTATTACTGGTACCATCGTTTCAGCGATTGTTTTAGGAATTTTAAATATGCTCCTTCAAGATGTAGCTAGCGTACGTATGATCATCTACGCCTTGGCTCTTGTATTGGTGATGATTTTCAGACCAGGTGGACTTCTTGGGACATGGGAATTGAGTCTATCACGTTTCTTTAAAAAATCGAAGAAGGAGGGACAAAACTAATGGCACTACTTGAAGTTAAACAGTTAACCAAACATTTTGGCGGTCTAACAGCTGTTGGAGATGTCACTCTTGAATTGAACGAGGGAGAATTGGTTGGTTTGATCGGACCAAACGGGGCTGGTAAAACAACCCTTTTCAATCTCTTGACTGGTGTTTATGAACCAAGCGAAGGTACTGTGACACTAGATGGTCACCTCCTAAATGGGAAAACTCCCTATAAGATTGCTTCACTTGGACTCAGTCGTACTTTCCAAAATATTCGTTTGTTCAAGGACTTGACAGTTTTGGAAAATGTTTTG
Organism: Streptococcus sp. DBCMS; assembly: GCA_000831085.1. GTDB lineage: Bacteria > Bacillota > Bacilli > Lactobacillales > Streptococcaceae > Streptococcus. Next base: position 109,214 of record JXRG01000002.1, on the reverse strand, counting down.
ATTGCGTTTAGCAATCATCATAAACAACATGTCCTTGCGAGCTTCCTACGCCTACCAGCTTTTTATAAGAACGAGGAAGAATTAAAAAGCAAAGCTTTGGACTTGCTGAAGATTTTTGATTTGGATGGTGATGCAGATACTCTTGCGAAGAATCTGGCCTATGGCCAACAACGTCGATTAGAAATCGTTCGTGCTCTGGCAACAGAACCTAAAATCCTCTTTTTGGATGAACCTGCAGCTGGTATGAATCCTCAAGAAACAGCTGAATTGACAGAATTAATCCGTCGTATCAAAGATGAATTTAAAATTACCATCATGCTCATCGAACACGACATGAATTTGGTTATGGAAGTCACTGAGCGTATCTATGTTCTTGAATATGGTCGGTTGATTGCTCATGGGACTCCGGATGAGATCAAGAACAACAAACGCGTTATCGAAGCTTATCTAGGAGGTGAAGCCTAATGTCTATGTTAAAAGTTGAAAACCTCTCTGTGCATTACGGTATGATCCAAGCAGTTCGTGATGTAAGTTTCGAGGTTAATGAAGGTGAAGTTGTTTCCTTGATTGGTGCCAATGGTGCTGGTAAAACAACCATTCTTCGTACCCTTTCAGGTTTGGTTCGTCCAAGTGCTGGTAAAATTCAGTTTTTAGGAAAAGAAATTCAAAAGTTGCCTGCACAAAAAATCGTGGCAGGTGGTCTTTCACAAGTTCCTGAGGGACGCCATGTTTTTCCAGGCCTGACTGTTATGGAAAACTTAGAAATGGGAGCCTTTTTAAAGAAAAATCGTGAAGAAAATCAAGCCAACTTGAAAAAAGTTTTCTCACGCTTCCCTCGTTTGGAAGAGCGTAAAAACCAAGATGCGGCAACTCTTTCAGGTGGTGAACAGCAGATGCTGGCTATGGGACGCGCTCTCATGTCTACACCTAAGCTTCTTCTCTTGGATGAGCCGTCAATGGGACTTGCCCCGATCTTTATCCAAGAAATTTTTGATATCATTCAAGATATTCAGAAGCAAGGAACAACGGTTCTCCTAATTGAACAGAACGCTAACAAGGCTCTTGCTATCTCTGACCGTGGTTATGTACTTGAAACAGGAAAGATTGTCCTATCAGGAACAGGAAAAGAACTCGCAGCATCCGATGAAGTCAGAAAAGCATATCTAGGTGGCTAAAAAGGTCTGGAGGACCTTTTTAGTCGCCAGATAAGGATTGCGCAAGAAATTCTTCTCTAGTCTGGGAGCCTAGTTTAGGTTGTGGATGGAGATGATAATAGGTTTTCAATACTAGTTGCTAGTATCCTTAATAACTGAAAGAAATATAAATAATGTTTGTTAACTTGCACATATAGAGCTCTAGATTAGAGCTCTTTTTTGTAAAAGACTCAGATTATTCAAAATCTTGAAAAAGAGATGAAAGCGTTTGATAGATTTTCTAAGAAAGTGTATAATAAAAGTAGCAATATAGAAGGAGAAGTCTCATGGCAGTTAAAGATTTCATGACCCGTAAGGTAGTTTATATCAGCCCAGATACGACTGTAGCACACGCAGCAGATTTGATGCGCGAGCAAGGTTTGCACCGTTTACCTGTTATCGAAAACGATCAATTAGTCGGATTGGTAACAGAAGGAACCATTGCGGAAGCCAGCCCATCTAAAGCAACCAGTCTCTCAATCTATGAGATGAATTATCTTCTGAATAAAACCAAAGTAAAAGATGTAATGATTCGAGATGTCGTGACTGTTTCTTGCTATGCTAGTTTAGAAGATGCGACCTACCTGATGCTGAAAAATAAGATTGGGATATTACCAGTCGTAGACAATCATCAGGTCTACGGCGTCATTACAGATCGCGATGTTTTTCAGGCTTTCTTGGAAATCGCTGGGTACGGAGAAGAGGGGATTCGTGTTCGTTTCATTACAGAAAATGAAGTCGGAGTACTGGGAAAAATTGTAGCTCTAATCGTTGAAGAGGATTTAAATATTTCCCATACTGTTAACATTCCACGTAAGGATGGTAAGGTCGTCATCGAAGTTCAAATTGATGGAAAAATCGATTTGACTTCATTAAAGGAAAAGTTTGAAAAAGAAGGAATTCAAGTGGAGGAGATCACTCATACCTCTGCTAAAGTCCTTTAAACAAGAGGCTTTAGAGCCTCTTTTCTTCTGTTATCAAAAGCGGTGAAAAGCAAAATATGGAAAGAAATGAGAGATTATGGTATAATAAAACGATATGAAAAGGAGTATCTATGGACATTTCAGAAATTCGTCAAAAAATTGACGCAAATCGTGAAAAATTAGCTTCTTTTAGGGGGTCTCTTTGACCTCGAAGGTTTAGAGGAAGAGATTGCCATCTTGGAAAACAAGATGACAGAACCTGATTTTTGGAACGATAATATCGCGGCCCAAAAAACGTCGCAAGAATTAAATGAATTAAAAAACACCTACAACACCTTCCGTAAAATGGAAGAGTTGCAGGATGAAGTTGAGATTTTATTGGACTTTTTAGCAGAAGACGAGTCAGTCCATGATGAACTGGTTGAACAGTTGACAGAACTGGATAAGATGATGACCAGCTACGAGATGACCCTTCTCTTGTCAGAACCTTATGACCATAATAATGCCATCTTGGAAATTCATCCAGGATCTGGTGGTACTGAGGCTCAGGACTGGGGGGATATGTTGCTTCGTATGTACACTCGTTATGGAAATGCCAAAGGCTTTAAAGTAGAAGTCTTGGATTACCAGGCTGGTGATGAAGCAGGTATCAAGTCTGTGACCTTGTCTTTTGAAGGACCCAATGCATACGGCCTACTTAAATCAGAAATGGGTGTTCACCGTTTGGTCCGTATTTCGCCATTTGATTCTGCCAAACGTCGCCATACTTCATTTACATCCGTAGAGGTTATGCCTGAGTTGGATGATACCATCGAAGTGGAGATTCGTGAAGATGATATCAAAATGGATACCTTCCGTTCAGGTGGTGCTGGTGGACAGAACGTCAATAAGGTTTCAACAGGTGTGCGTTTGACACACATTCCTACGGGAACTGTCGTCCAATCAACGGTCGATCGTACCCAGTATGGAAATAGAGATCGTGCCATGAAGATGTTGCAGGCTAAGCTCTATCAAATGGAGCAAGAAAAGAAAGCTGCGGAAGTTGATTCCCTTAAAGGTGAGAAAAAAGAAATCACTTGGGGAAGTCAAATCCGTTCATATGTTTTCACGCCTTACACTATGGTAAAAGATCACCGTACAAGCTTTGAAGTTGCTCAGGTAGATAAGGTGATGGATGGAGACCTTGATGGTTTTATCGATGCCTACCTCAAGTGGCGAATCAGCTAAGATAGAAAGGAACTCATATGTCAATCATTGAAATGAGAGATGTTGTCAAAAAGTATGACAATGGAACGACTGCCCTGCGTGGTGTATCTGTCACCATTGAACCAGGAGAATTTGCCTATATCGTAGGACCTTCTGGGGCAGGGAAGTCAACCTTTATTCGAGCTTTATATCGAGAAGTAAAGATCGAAAAAGGAAGCCTATCAGTTGCAGGCTTTAATTTAGTTAAAATTAAGAAGAAAGATGTCCCGCTTTTACGTCGTAGTGTCGGGGTAGTCTTTCAGGATTACAAACTTTTGCCTAAGAAGACCGTTTATGAGAATATTGCCTACGCAATGGAAGTAATCGGTGAGAGCCGTCGTAACATCAAAAAACGTGTTATGGAAGTATTGGACCTGGTTGGTTTGAAACATAAGGTTCGCTCTTTCCCTAATGAACTCTCAGGTGGAGAGCAGCAACGGATTGCGATTGCTCGTGCGATTGTCAACAATCCTAAAGTATTGATTGCCGATGAGCCGACAGGAAACTTGGACCCGGATAATTCATGGGAAATTATGAATCTGTTGGAACGCATCAATCTCCAAGGTACTACTGTCTTGATGGCTACCCATAATAGTCAGATTGTAAACACCTTGCGCCACCGTGTCATTGCCATTGAAAATGGCCGTGTCGTTCGTGACGAAGCTAAAGGAGAATATGGATACGATGATTAGTAGATTTTTTCGCCATTTATTTGAATCATTAAAAAGTTTAAAACGAAATGGCTGGATGACAGTAGCAGCAGTGAGTTCGGTTATGATTACCTTGACACTTGTTGCCCTGTTTGCATCTGTAATTTTTAATACAGCAAAACTGGCTACCGATATTGAAAACAACGTTCGGGTCATGGTTTACATTCGTAAGGATGTAGCTGATAACAGTGAGACGATTGTAAAAGAAGGTCAGACAGTTACCAATAATGACTACCACAAGGTCTATGATGCTTTGAAAGCTATACCTGCTGTTAAGAGTGTTACCTTCTCAAGTAAAGAAGAACAGTACGAAAAACTAACGGAAACAATGGGTGACGATTGGAAGGTCTTTGAAGGAGATGCAAACCCTCTCTATGATGCTTATATCGTTGATACAAATTCTCCGAGTGATGTTAAAACGGTAGCTGAAGAAGCTAAGAAAATCGAGGGAGTTTCAGAAGTTCAAGATGGTGGAGCCAACACTCAACGACTCTTTGAACTAGCATCTTTTATCCGTGTTTGGGGATTGGTTATTGCAGGGCTCTTGATTTTTATCGCAGTCTTCCTCATTTCCAATACCATCCGTATCACCATTATTTCACGTAGTCGTGAGATTCAAATTATGCGTCTGGTAGGAGCGAGAAATGGCTATATCCGTGGTCCATTCTTGCTAGAAGGTGCTTTTATTGGCTTGCTTGGTGCAGCGATTCCTTCTGTCCTTGTTTTCTTTGTTTACAATATGGTCTATCAATCGGTCAATAAATCTTGGTAGGTCAAAACTTGTCAATGATTACACCAGATGTGTTTATTCCTCTGATGACAGTCCTATTATTTGTAATCGGAATTTTCATTGGTTCAATTGGTTCAGGAATTTCGATGCGTCGATTCTTGAAGATCTAGTTGGATTTAAATGCAAATTGCAGAACAAATCAGAAAAATAATACATTTTTAAAAGAGAAGTTTTCGTAAACTTCTCTTTTTCCTTTTTAAAAATTAAAAAAAATAGACAATTTTTTTATAAAAGCCTTTACAAAAAAAAATAAAAGTGGTATAATTAATACATAACCAAATGCAAACGTTTTCGTAAAACGTTTGCCTAAATAAAATAAAGGAGATTTGAATGATGAAAGCTACATTCAAAAATGTCTTGTCTTTCGAGTTTTGGCAAAAATTCGGTAAGGCTTTAATGGTGGTTATCGCCGTTATGCCAGCGGCGGGATTGATGATTTCAATCGGTAAATCAATCGTGATGATCGACCCAAACCTTGCTCCTCTAGTGATTACAGGTGGAATCCTTGAGCAAATTGGTTGGGGGGTCATTGGTAACCTTCATATCTTGTTTGCCCTTGCTATTGGGGGAAGCTGGGCAAAAGAACGTGCAGGTGGTGCATTTGCAGCCGGACTTGCCTTTATCTTGATTAACCGTATTACAGGTACTATCTTCGGTGTTACAGGTGATATGTTGAAAAACCCTGAAGCAATGGTTACTACCTTCTTTGGTGGTTCAATCAAGGTTGCTGACTACTTTATCAGCGTTCTTGAGGCACCAGCGCTTAACATGGGGGTTTTCGTAGGGATTATCTCTGGTTTTGTTGGGGCAACAGCTTATAACAAATACTACAACTTCCGTAAACTTCCTGATGCCCTTTCATTCTTCAATGGTAAACGTTTCGTACCATTTGTCGTTATTCTTCGTTCAACTATTGCAGCGATTGTACTTGCTGCCTTTTGGCCAGTAGTTCAAACAGGTATCAACAACTTTGGTATTTGGATTGCCAACTCACAAGAAACTGCTCCAGTCCTTGCACCATTCTTGTATGGTACTTTGGAACGTTTGCTCTTGCCATTCGGTCTTCACCACATGTTGACAATCCCAATGAACTATACAGCTCTTGGTGGAACATACGAAGTGTTAACTGGTGCAGCAAAAGGAACACAAGTATTTGGTCAAGATCCACTTTGGCTTGCATGGGTAACTGACCTTGTTAACCTTAAAGGTTCAAATGCTGACCAATACCAACACCTTCTTACAACAGTCACTCCAGCTCGTTTCAAAGTTGGACAAATGATCGGTTCATTTGGTATCTTGATGGGTGTCATCGTTGCTATCTACCGCAATGTTGATGCTGACAAGAAACACCAATACAAGGGTATGATGATTGCGACAGCTCTTGCAACATTCTTGACAGGGGTTACTGAACCAATCGAGTACATGTTCATGTTCATCGCGACTCCTCTTTACCTTGTATACTCACTAGTTCAAGGTGCTGCCTTTGCTATGGCAGATATTGTTCACCTTCGTGTCCACTCATTCGGTTCAATTGAATTCTTGACTCGTACACCATTGGCAATTAATGCTGGTATTGGTATGGATATTGTTAACTTTATCTGGGTAACTGTTCTCTTTGCGGTTATCATGTACTTCATTGCCAACTTCATGATCAAGAAATTCAACTACGCAACTCCAGGACGTAACGGAAACTACGAAACAGCTGAAGGAGCATCAGAAGAAGCAACTCCTGGAACTCCAAAAGTTGCAGCAGCTTCTCAAGCCGTAAATATCATTAACCTTCTTGGTGGTCGTGCAAATATCGTAGATGTGGATGCATGTATGACTCGTCTTCGTGTAACTGTTAAAGATGCAGATCGCGTTGGTACTGAGGAACAATGGAAAGCAGAAGGAGCTATGGGTCTTGTCATGAAAGGACAAGGTGTCCAAGCTATCTACGGACCAAAAGCTGACGTATTGAAATCTGATATCCAAGATATTCTTGACTCAGGTGAAATTATTCCTGAAACTCTTCCAAGCCAAATGACAGAAAACCAACAAAATACTGTACACTACAAAGGTGTAACTGAAGAAGTTTACTCAGTAGCTGACGGTCAAGTTGTTGCTTTGGAACAAGTGGAAGATCCAGTTTTTGCTCAAAAAATGATGGGTGATGGATTTGCAGTAGAACCAGCAAATGGTAACATTGTATCTCCAGTTACTGGTACTGTATCAAGTATCTTCCCAACAAAACACGCTCTTGGTCTTGTCACTGACTCAGGTCTTGAAGTGCTTGTTCATATTGGTTTGGATACAGTAAGTCTTGAAGGAAAACCATTTACTGTTCATGTCTCTGAAGGACAAAAAGTGGCTGCTGGTGATCTTCTTGTTACAGCTGACTTGGATGCTATTCGAGAAGCAGAACGCAAAACATCAACAGTGGTTGTCTTCACAAATGGTGATGTCCTCAAATCAGTTAAATTAGAACAAACAGGTTCTCTTGCAGCTAAAACAGCAGTTGCTAAAGTAGAATTGTAATATACTTGGGGTTGGAAGCTGTTTTCCAACCTCTTGTTTTAGGAGAAAAGCATGAAATTTCTAACACTCAATACTCACAGTTGGATGGAGAAGGAAGCAGAGGAAAAATTCCAAATCTTACTCCAAGACATTCTCGAGAAGGACTATGATTTGATTTGTTTCCAAGAAATTAATCAAGAAATGACCTCGCCTGAGGTAGAGGTTAACACTCACTATCAAGCTTTACCATCAGCAGAACCCATTCACCAGGATCACTATGTCCGACTCCTGGTTGAAAAATTGGCTGAGAAAGGGAAAAACTACTACTGGACTTGGGCTTACAATCATATTGGCTATGACCGCTACCATGAAGGCGTAGCTATCTTATCCAAAACACCTATTAAGGCGCGTGAGATTTTAGTATCAGATGTAGATGATCCAACGGATTACCATACTCGCCGTGTTGCCTTGGCTGAGACAGAGGTTGAAGGCAAGGAACTGGCTCTTGCAAGCGTCCATCTCTCTTGGTGGGATAAAGGTTTCCAAGAAGAGTGGGCACGATTTGAGGCTGTACTAAAAGAGTTGAAGAAACCTCTGATTTTAGCAGGTGATTTTAATAATCCAGCTGGTCAGGAAGGCTATCAAGCGATTTTAGCTAGCCCATTAGGATTACAAGACGCGTTTGAAGTTGCGAAAGAAAGAAGTGGTAGCTATACCGTTCCACCAGAAATTGATGGTTGGAAAGGTAATATTGAACCGCTACGAATCGACTACGTCTTTACGACCAAAGAGTTAGAAGTAGAGAGTTTACAAGTAGTTTTTGATGGGCAGAATGGTCCACAAGTCAGTGACCACTATGGTTTGAATGCCATTTTAAACTGGAAATAGAAAATGAAAGGGAACAATCCCTTTCATTTTTTGCTATTCGGACTTAACTACTGAAAAGGTTCAAAATATGGTATAATGGTTAGATGAATAGAATCGAGGATAATATGTCATTTACGAAATTTCAGTTTAAAAACTATATAGAAAAAGCCTTGGAGGAGTTAAAATTTACAACTCCAACAGAGGTACAAGAAAAATTAATTCCTATTGTCTTGGCAGGTCGTGACTTGGTTGGTGAATCAAAAACAGGTTCAGGAAAGACTCATACTTTCTTATTACCCATTTTCCAGCAATTAGATGAAACTAGCGATAGTGTGCAAGCAGTCATTACTGCACCAAGTCGTGAGTTGGCCACTCAAATCTACCAAGCAGCTCGTCAGATTGCAGCTCACTCAGATGTCGAAGTTCGTGTGGTTAATTATGTGGGTGGTACGGATAAGGCGCGTCAGATTGAAAAACTGGCTAGCAACCAACCACATATCGTTATCGGAACGCCAGGTCGCATCTATGACTTGGTCAAATCTGGTGATTTGGCTATTCACAAGGCCAAGACCTTTGTCGTCGATGAAGCCGATATGACCTTGGATATGGGATTCTTGGAAACCGTTGATAAGATTGCAGGGAGCCTTCCAAAAGACTTGCAATTCATGGTCTTTTCAGCAACTATTCCACAAAAATTGCAACCGTTCTTGAAAAAATACTTGTCAAATCCTGTCATGGAAAAAATCAAGACAAAAACAGTCATCTCAGATACGATTGATAACTGGTTGATTTCGACCAAGGGCCGCGACAAGAATGCTCAAATTTACCAGCTGACTCAGTTGATGCAGCCTTATTTGGCAATGATTTTTGTTAACACAAAAACGCGTGCTGATGAGTTACATGCCTACTTGACTGCTCAAGGATTGAAGGTAGCTAAGATTCATGGGGATATTGCTCCTCGTGAACGCAAACGGATCATGAATCAGGTGAAAAATCTGGATTTTGAGTACATTGTTGCAACAGACTTGGCAGCGCGTGGAATTGACATTGAAGGGGTCAGCCATGTTATCAATGATGCCATTCCGCAAGACTTGTCTTTCTTTGTTCACCGTGTTGGACGAACTGGGCGCAACGGACTGCCTGGTACAGCGATTACCCTTTACCAGCCTAGTGATGACTCGGATATCCGTGAGTTGGAGAAATTAGGGATCAAGTTTACTCCTAAGATGGTCAAAGACGGAGAGTTTCAAGATACCTATGACCGTGATCGTCGTGCTAATCGTGAAAAGAAGCAGGATAAGCTTGATATTGAAATGATTGGCTTGGTTAAAAAGAAAAAGAAAAAAGTCAAACCTGGCTATAAGAAGAAGATTCAATGGGCGGTGGATGAAAAACGCCGCAAAACCAAGCGTGCTGAAAATCGCGCACGTGGGCGTGCTGAGCGAAAAGCCAAACGTCAAACATTTTAAAAACTCAGTAGAATCAGGTGATTCTACTGAGTTTTTATTTAGAGAAAATACTGCAAAAAAAAATAAAAAGTGGTATAATGATAAGGTTATATAGTCCCGATAAGGTGGTAGAAAGGTCTATTTTTCTTTCGAGTCGCAACCCGTAGAGGATAGGATTTTTTATCAGTACTTTGTAACTCTATAACAATATTTTTTAAGGGGGGACATTTTTATGTCAGAACGTAAATTATTCACGTCTGAATCTGTATCTGAGGGGCATCCAGATAAGATTGCAGACCAAATTTCAGATGCGATTTTGGATGCTATTTTAGCAAAGGATCCAGAGGCGCACGTTGCTGCTGAGACAGCTGTCTACACTGGTTCCGTCCATGTTTTTGGTGAAATTTCTACACATGCTTATGTGGATATTAACCGTGTGGTTCGTGACACCATTGCAGAGATTGGTTATACCAATACAGAGTATGGTTTTTCTGCGGAAACAGTTGGAGTTCATCCATCGCTTGTTGAGCAGTCACCAGATATCGCCCAAGGGGTTAACGAAGCCTTGGAGGTTCGTGGAAATGCAGATCAAGATCCGCTTGACTTGATTGGAGCTGGAGACCAAGGGCTCATGTTTGGATTTGCGGTGGATGAGACAGAAGAACTCATGCCATTGCCAATCTCACTCAGCCACAAGCTAGTTCGTCGTTTGGCAGAACTTCGTAAGTCTGGTGAAACCAGCTATCTCCGTCCAGATGCTAAATCACAAGTTACAGTTGAGTATGATGAAAATGACCGTCCGGTACGTGTGGACACAGTCGTGATTTCAACTCAGCACGATCCAGAAGTTAGCAATGAACAAATTCACAATGATGTGATTAGCAAGGTTATCAAAGAGGTGATCCCGGCTTCTTACTTGGATGAGCAAACCAAATTCTTCATCAATCCAACTGGTCGTTTTGTAATCGGTGGACCTCAAGGAGACTCAGGTTTGACTGGTCGTAAGATTATCGTGGATACCTATGGTGGCTACTCTCGCCATGGTGGTGGTGCCTTCTCTGGTAAGGATGCGACGAAAGTGGACCGTTCAGCCTCTTATGCAGCTCGCTACATTGCCAAGAATATCGTTGCAGCAGGCCTTGCTAAGAAGGCAGAAGTGCAATTGGCCTATGCTATCGGGGTGGCGCAACCTGTTTCTGTTCGTATCGATACTTTTGGTACAGGAACAGTATCTGAAAGCAAGCTTGAAAAAGCAGCGCGTCAAATCTTTGACCTTCGCCCTGCAGGAATTATTCAAATGCTGGATCTCAAACGCCCAATTTACCGTCAAACAGCGGCTTATGGACACATGGGACGTACAGATATTGACCTTCCATGGGAACGTTTGGACAAGGTAGATGCTTTGAAAGAAGCTGTGAAATAGAATTAAAAGATTGGTAGCTGTGCACTGCCAATCTTTTTTGCAAAAGAAAACCAGCTTTCGGCTGGTCTTCTTATTTTATAGGTATTGAAATCTCAATCAATTTATCTGAATAAAGCGTCTTGATATTGGCTTCATCAATGCTTCCTTTATCGATTTTACGTTTCAAGAAGAAGTCTTGAATGGTTTCGATTTCAGGTTCACGAATAGCACGGTGTTTGTTGGAAATGAGGATTTCATAGTGAAGCGGGGCTTGTGTGAAAACTACATCTGTGTTTCCAGCAGAATAGACCTCGACAAGAGTTGCGTCTGTGCTTTCTAATTGGCTTTTAACAAGTTGCGAGTGTGAGTTTGTCGTATTGATAAGCTTCATAACAGTTCCTCCGATTTTCTAACTCTATTATAGCACTTTTTGGATAAAATCGTGTATTTTAGCCAATTCCATGCTGGATTTTCCAAGCTTCAATTCCCCATTTATGGCTACCACGTTTGAGTTTTTCAATTGCTTCATCAATAGGAAACCAAGCAATATGATTAAAATCTTCCAATGGTTTTTGTACTTCTTGGAAAGAAATAGCTTCATAGAGATAAGCTGGATTGTAGTAGTAGGTATCACGGTGGCGAGAGTAGAAATACTCATCAGCTTGTCCATAATAGGTTCCAATCTCAGCTGTAAAGCCAAGTTCTTCGATTAGTTCTCTCTTCAGTGCTTCTTGATGATCTTCGCCTGCTTCAATCTCTCCACCTGGCAAGAACCAAGCCCCATTGGGAGCTTGAACTAGGACAATTTGTTTTTTCTCCGCATCCGGAATAACTGCGTACACACCATAGCGGGGCTGGTAGGTCACATTCTCTTTTTTATCACCATAAGTTGGGTTTGCCATTGCTTTTTCCTCATTCTCTAGTGTCTTTATTATTATCATAATGGACGAGGGGCAAGCTGTCAAGGTTTTACATTTATTTTAGTAAAAAAGGTGCAGAAAATGATAGACTTTCTGCACTTGTTAGATAGATTTATTCTTCTATTTCAGAAGCAATCTCTTCTGTTTTTTCAGTTTTTTTGGCAGATTTGATTTGAATCTTGCCATTGCTTGTCATGACTGCCTTGAGGTCTTTTTCACTTGGATTTTCAAGGTAATAGTCAGTGATGGCATCCTCGATATGGTCTTGAATGGTACGGCGGAGAGGGCGCGCTCCCATTTTTGGATCATATCCTAGGTCAACTAATTTTTCTTTGACCTTGTCCGTCACATCGAGATGGATGTTGTTGCTAGAGAGGCGTTTGTTGACATCTGCTAGCATGAGTTCGACGATTTGGAGAAGGTTGTCCTTGCTGAGAGGTTTAAATTCGATGATGCCGTCAAAACGGTTCATAAACTCTGGGCTAAAGAAGTTGCCGAGTTCACCGAGAACAGAGTTGGTTCGACCTTCACGAGCAGCTCCAAAACCAACGCTGGCTTCGGCCTTACCAGTACCCGCATTTGAGGTCATGATAATGATAGCATCCTTAAAGCTAACTGTCCGCCCTTGCCCATCTGTCAAACGACCATCGTCCAAGACTTGAAGGAACATGTGCATCACATCTGGATGGGCTTTCTCGACCTCATCGAGAAGGATGAGAGAATATGGGTTGCGACGAACCTTTTCAGTCAGCTGCCCAGCTTCATCATAACCAACATAACCTGGAGGGGCTCCGACCAATTTAGCTACACTGTGTTTTTCCATGTATTCACTCATATCAAAGCGAATCATGCTGTCAGCAGAACCAAAGAGCTCAATGGCTAGTTGTTTGGAAAGTTCTGTTTTACCAACACCAGTTGGTCCGACAAAGAGGAAGCTTCCGATTGGCCGGTTAGGAGTTCCAAGTCCAACACGATTACGACGGATTGCCTTGGCAATCTTATCGACAGCTTCATCTTGACCAATGACATGAGTTTTGAGGTCGTCTGCTAGATGGATAAGCTGAGACTGTTCTTTTTCTTTGAGTTCTCCAACAGGGATATTGGTTTTTTGCTCAATGATATGTTCGATGGTTTTCTCGCTAATGATTGGAGTATCCTGATCGGTCACCTTGTTCTTTTGCATTTCTTTGTACTTGGCAATCTGATCGCGGAAATAAGCAGCCTTTTCAAAGTCTTCCTCTCGTGTAGCTTGCGCCTTGAGATTTTCAGCTTCTATTAAACGCTGATCAATCACTTTAGGGTCAACAAAGTTCAGGGTCAGATTCATCTTTGAACCGGCTTCGTCCAACAGGTCAATAGCCTTGTCTGGCAGGAAGCGATCTTGGATGTAGCGGTTGGAAAGATTTGCAGCAGCTTCGATGGCAGCATCAGTATACTTGACGTGATGGTAGTCTTCGTATTTCTTCTGAACTCCTTTAAGGATGATAATGGTTTCTTCGACAGTTGGTTCATCTACCTTGACAGGCTGCATACGGCGCTCTAGGGCAGCATCTTTTTCAATGATGCGGTATTCATTGAGAGTAGTGGCACCGACCATTTGCAATTCACCACGGGCAAGGGCAGGTTTGAGGATATTTCCTGCATCCATATTGCCATCGCCAGCAGATCCTGCACCAACAATTTCATGGATTTCATCGATAAAGAGGATGATGTCCTCGCGTTTGCGAATTTCTTCCATGAGTTTTTGCATACGTTCTTCAAATTGGCCTCGAATCCCTGTTCCTTGGACTAGACTGACCACATCCAGACGGATGACCTGCTTGCCTTGAAGTTTATGGGGAACATCGCCATCGACAATCTTCTGAGCTAGACCTTCCACAACGGCTGTTTTACCAACACCCGGTTCTCCGATGAGGACAGGATTGTTCTTGGTTCGACGGTTGAGGATTTCGATAACGCGGATAATCTCCTCATCTCGACCGATAACAGGGTCAATATCTCCCCGACGAGCAATCTCAGTAATATTGATACCATATTCCTCTAGGAGTCCTTTTTCTTGACTAGGAGGTGTTTGAAGTGGGCCTCGGTTTTGAGGTCCATAACCACCGTTTCCTCCATATCCTCCACCAGATTGAGTTGGAGGGACGTTATTTGAAGAAGGTTTGAAATTGTTCAAATCATTGAAAAAGTCGCCGAAAGGATCAAAGTCATGATTATTTAAGTCAGTCATTCCTTTAAAGAGGGTATTATTTGGATCTGTTTTGATAATTTTATAGCAATTTTGACAAAGATCAATTTGCTTTTGCTGTCCATTGATATTGGTATACAGATGAATTGTTGAGTCGTTAATTTTACAGTTTTGACAGAGCATACATCTACCTCATTTCATTCTTATTCTTGGTCTAAGAAAAAGGTCAAGAATAGTCAAAGTTTTATACTCTCATTATAGCATGATTAAGGTGTAAAGCAAGTAAAAAGATTGGGAAGAGGTCGTTTTTAAAAGAAGGATTTATGGAGAATCAAGCGACATTGAAGGTAAGAAAAAATCCTATTTGCGGTGACAAAAAGGATTCTCATTTATCGGGCCTTACTGCCCGTTGTTTTTATATTAGTAAAGGAGTTCGTAGATCTCCATTGCAATCAAATCAATGCTATCAAAGGTATAAGTTTCACGAGCTTCTACATCGCGAAGGGTGAAGAGTGATCCATTTTCTTCGTCGTGGCTGTATGCAACTTCTGCGACAACAACACCTTCACGTTCAAAATTACGTTTTAGATTTCCACCATCTTTTGTCATTGCTTCTAGGCGGTTAATGATTCTAACCAAATGTGATTCCATTTTGATTCTCCTCCATTTCTTATCGTTTCTATTTTACCATAAACAAGAGGTAGTTGACTAGAAAAAAACTGTGATTTCTCTCTATTTCTCTATTCTATCAAGTTAATTGTTAAAATTAGGGAAAAAGGATTGAATTTTAATTCAATTCATGTTATAATCATACAATCTAATACATAGAAAGTTGATTGAATATGAATTTTTCTTTTTTACCAAAGTATTTACCATATTTTAACTATGGTGCTCTGATTACCGTATTGATTTCCATCCTTGTTGTCTGCTTAGGGACCATTATAGGTGTGTTACTGGCCTTTGCCCAACGTTCACGCTTTAAACCGCTCGTTTGGTTTGCGAATGTCTATGTTTGGATCTTCCGTGGAACTCCGATGATGGTTCAGATTATGATTGCCTTTGCTCTTATGCATATCAATGCTCCGACTATTCAAGTGGGAATTTTAGGAGTTGATCTTTCTCGTTTGATTCCTGGTATTCTGATTATTTCTATGAATAGTGGAGCTTACGTTTCAGAAACTGTTCGTGCAGGGATCAATGCGGTTCCTAAAGGTCAGTTAGAGGCTGCATATTCTCTAGGTATTCGTCCCAAAAATGCCATGCGTTATGTTATTTTGCCACAAGCTATCAAGAATATTCTTCCAGCGCTGGGAAATGAATTTATCACCATTATCAAGGATAGTTCCCTCTTGTCTGCGATTGGGGTGATGGAGTTGTGGAATGGTGCAACTACAGTAGCAACAACAACTTATTTACCGTTGACTCCTCTTTTATTTGCAGCCTTTTACTATTTGATTATGACCTCTGTTTTGACAGTGGCGTTGAAAGCATTTGAAAAACATATTGGACAAGGAGACAAGAAATAATGACAGAAACCTTGATTAAAATTGAAGAACTACATAAGTCTTTTGGGAAAAATAAAGTTTTAAAAGGCATCAATCTTGAGATTAAACGTGGAGAAGTTGTGGTCATTATCGGTCCGTCAGGTAGCGGGAAATCAACTCTCCTTCGTTCGATGAATCTCCTTGAAGAAGCAAGTAAAGGCAAGGTTATTTTTGAAGGAGTTGATATCACAGATAAGAAAAATGACCTTTTTGCCATGCGTGAAAAGATGGGTATGGTATTCCAACAATTCAACCTCTTTCCTAATATGACAGTGATGGAAAATATCACTTTGTCACCAATTAAAACCAAAGGTGAAAGCAAGGAAGTTGCGGAGAAAAGAGCACAGGAACTGTTAGAAAAAGTTGGCTTGCCAGATAAGGCGACGGCTTATCCACAGAGTTTGTCAGGTGGTCAGCAACAACGGATTGCCATTGCACGTGGACTGGCTATGGAACCAGATGTTTTGCTCTTTGATGAGCCGACTTCAGCCCTAGACCCTGAGATGGTTGGAGAAGTTCTAGCTGTTATGCAAGACCTTGCCAAATCAGGGATGACCATGGTGATTGTGACTCATGAAATGGGCTTTGCGCGTGAGGTAGCAGACCGTGTCATCTTTATGGCGGATGGAGTTGTTGTTGAAGATGGAACACCAGAGGAGATTTTCGATCAAACAAAAGAACAACGGACCAAGGAATTTTTGAGTAAGGTTTTGTAAGATCTCATTTTTAGAAGAAATGGAGTAGGCATCATGGCTTCTAGTAAAGAATATTTAGATTTTATTCTCGAACAGCTATCAGAGCTAGAGGAGATGAGTTATCGTCCAATGATGGGAGAGTATATCCTTTATTATCGTGGGAAGATTATTGGGGGAATCTATGATAATCGTTTGTTACTGAAGCCTGTGAAGCTGGTCAGGGATCAACTGGGACAGACTAGGCTTGAACGTCCTTATGAAGGAGCTAAGGAGATGATTTTGATAGAAGACATTGAAGATAAATCATTTCTAATGAGATTAATCAAGGAGATGTATGAAGTCTTACCGGCTCCAAAAGTCAAAAAGAAAGCATGACAGATTCACCTAGTATAAATAGGCATAAAAGCTCGACAAGGGCTTTTTCTTATAGTTTCAGACTATAGGGTCCATTAGGCAAGAAGTGTTAGAATGGCGAGTTATTTTTTGATATAATAGAGGATATTTGATAGAAAAGAGAAGAGATATGGCACAGATTATTGATGGGAAGGCTCTTGCAGCTAAGTTACAAGGACAGTTGGCTGAGAAGACGGCTAAACTAAAAGAAGAAACAGGTTTAGTTCCAGGCTTGGTGGTGATTTTGGTGGGGGACAATCCTGCTAGTCAAGTCTACGTTCGCAACAAGGAACGTTCAGCTCTTGCTGCTGGCTTCCGTAGTGAAGTAAAGCGAGTTCCAGAGACTATTACCCAAGCGGAATTGTTAGACTTGATTGCCAAATACAATCAAGATCCAGCTTGGCATGGGATTTTGGTTCAATTACCTTTGCCAAAACATATTGACGAAGAGGCAGTTTTATTAGCCATTGACCCCGAAAAAGACGTGGATGGTTTCCATCCCCTAAACATGGGTCGCCTCTGGTCTGGTCATCCAGTTATGATTCCTTCAACACCTGCAGGAATTATGGAGATGTTTCATGAATATGGGATTGATCTAGAAGGTAAAAATGCGGTTGTTATCGGTCGTTCAAATATCGTTGGGAAACCAATGGCTCAGCTTCTTTTAGCCAAGAATGCGACTGTGACTTTGACTCACTCACGCACCCATCATCTTGCCAAGGTGGCTGCTAAGGCAGATATTCTTGTGGTTGCAATCGGTCGCGCTAAGTTTGTGACTGCTGACTTTGTCAAACCGGGAGCGGTTGTCATTGACGTTGGGATGAACCGAGATGAAAATGGCAAGCTTTGTGGAGATGTTGATTATGATGCGGTTGCACCACTTGCTAGTCACATCACACCTGTACCTGGTGGAGTTGGACCTATGACTATTACCATGCTAATGGAGCAAACCTATCAGGCAGCGCTTCGAACACTAAACAAGGAATAGGAAGATGAAATTCGTATTTGATCTGGATGGGACGCTGTCTTTTGACTATATGACCATTGATGAGGAGATTAAGCAGGTTCTTTTAAAGGCTGAAGATTATGGGCATGAGATTGTATTTGCTTCAGCTCGCTCTTATCGGGATTGTTTGGGTTTATTAGGTTCTGAACTCAGTCAGCGTTTGGTTATAGGTTTGAATGGTGGCGTAGCCTATTATCTGGGGAAGGCTATCTTCGAAAGGAATCTCGATACTAGAGTTTATCAGGCGCTAGTGGATTATTGCCAGACCTATAATCTCCCTTTCTTTGCAGATGATTGCTTTGACTACAGTGGTCAGATTGTGGAAAAAATTCCATTTATCTCTAGTGTGGATCCCCTAAAGGTGGCTCGTCATCAGAAACTCAAGGACTTAGGTACTCCGATTAAGGTAGTCGTTTATATGGGTGACCATGAGGATTTGCTTGATGATCTGCTTGGTCAGCTAGAAAGACTAGGACAGGCTCATCTCTCCTATCATGCGCATGAAAAGTGCCTTTATGTTAATCCCTTGGATACTCATAAGGCGACAACTGTTGAAAAGTTATGTGGGGAGAACTTCATCGCCTTTGGAAATGACCAAAACGATATTGAATTGTTTAAAACGTCTCTTTATTCAGTCCAGATAGGAGATTTTGCTGGCCTTACTCCATATGCAGATGACACGTTAGAGCTAAAAGGAGAACCTTCTCCAGCAGTGGCAGCTAAAATCTTACAGACCTTTGCGGAATTTAAGGGAAAATAGTGTAGAAGGAGGTCTGAACCTCCTTTTGTAGTATAATGGAGTGAGAGGGAAAAAACGATGAAAGTGATTGATCAAGCTTTATTAGAAAAAGTTATTATTGAACGTTCTCGTTACAGCCATAAGGGAGATTACGGTCGCCTGCTCTTGCTGGGAGGGACCTATCCTTATGGGGGAGCTATCATCATGTCAGCCATTGCAGCTGTCAAAAGTGGGGCAGGGTTGGTGACTGTTGGCACGGATAAGGAAAATATTCCGGCTCTGCACAGTCATTTACCTGAGGCCATGGCATTTTCTCTTCAAGATCAGCAATTGTTAAAAGAGCAGTTGGAAAAGGCAGAAGTTGTCTTGCTAGGTCCGGGTTTGCGAGAGGATGCATTCGGAGAAGAACTCGTAAAACGGGTCTTTGACAGCCTTAGAAAAGACCAGATTTTGATTGCAGATGGCGGCGCTTTGGGCATCTTAGCAAACGGCCAGTTACCATTTCCTTCCAGTCAGCTCATCCTAACTCCCCACCAAAAGGAATGGGAAAGACTGTCTGGTATAGTTCTTGACCATCAAAATAAAGATACGACTGCTAGTGCTCTTTCAGCTTTTCCTCAAGGAACGATTCTAGTTGAGAAAGGTCCGGCAACTCGTATCTGGCAAGTCGGTCAGCCTGAATATTATCAGTTACAGGTTGGAGGCCCCTATCAAGCAACTGGTGGAATGGGAGATACACTGGCTGGTATGATTGCAGGTTTTGCAGGTCAGTTTCACCAAGTCAGCCTCTGTGAAAGAGTGGTGGTAGCGACTTACCTTCATTCAGCTATCGCGCAAGAACTAGCTCAAGAAAACTATCTTGTCTTGCCAACAGAAATTAGCAAGCTACTTCCGAAAGCAATGAAAAAAATATCTCAAAAAGGCACCTAATACCTTGGTTGTCTTTTTATGTTGATGTAGCTTTGTTGATATATTTTTCAAATACCTCAGAACCAGCGACAAACTGCTGAACTTGCGTGAAATTCTCACTTTTAAGGTCTTGATTTTTACTCAAACTCGCAAGGAAAGTGAGATTGTTATCAAAGTTGAGGGGTGTCAAATCATGCTTTTTTTGATATAATTTTTAATGATGAATGCGAGAAATGATCGGTATGTGGTCGTTGATTTAGAGGCGACCAGCACCGGAAGCAAGGCAAAAATTATTCAAGTAGGCATTGTGGTGATTGAGAATGGTGAAATCATCGATCAGTATGCGACCGATGTCAATCCCCACGAACCCTTGGATTCTCATATCAAGGAATTAACGGGTCTGACCGATCAGCGTTTGGCTGCGGCACCAGAGTTTTCTCAGGTGGCCGGAAAAATTTTTGAATTGGTTAAGGACGGTATTTTTGTTGCGCATAATGTACAGTTTGATGCTAACCTTCTTGCAGAATTCCTCTTTTTTGAAGGATATGAATTGCGTACACCGCGGGTGGATACAGTTGAGCTAGCCCAAGTTCTGTATCCTCAGTTTGAAAAGTATAACTTAGGTATCCTTTGTCAAGAGTTGGGCATTGAGCTGGAACATGCCCATACTGCTCTGTCAGATGCTCAGGCAACAGCTGAACTCTTGCTATACATGCGTCAAAAACTTTTTGAGCTACCTAAAGGGCTTTTAGAAAGCTTGTTAAACCTTGCAGACAACCTTCTCTATGAAAGTTATCTGGTGATTGAGGAGGTCTATCAGCAACAATCTCTCTTATCTTCGCCAGACTTGATGGAGCTTCATGGGCTTTTCCTCAAAAAGGAAAGCAAAGGCTTAGTCCCACGAAAGTTATCCAAAGACTTTGCTAAAAACATTTCTTTATTGGGGCTGGAGGAGCGTCCACAACAGCTGGAATTTGCGGAGAAGATTGAGCAATTATTGGAAGAACACCAGACTTCTTTTATCCAAGCTCAAACGGGACTGGGCAAGACTTATGGTTATCTCCTCCCAGCTTTGAACTTGGAGAGTCAAGCAGGATCCTAGTGAGTGTTCCGACCAAAATTCTTCAAAATCAAATCATGCAAGAAGAAGGTCAGCGCTTAAAAGAGGTTTTCCATCTGGAGATTCATAGTCTCAAGGGTCCTCAAAACTATTTAAAACTGGATGACTTTCACAGAGTTCTCCATCGATCAGAGTCCAATCGCCTTTTCACACGCTTTAAAATGCAACTGCTCATCTGGCTAACAGAGACAGAGACAGGTGACTTGGACGAAATTGGGCAGCTTTATCGCTACCAGCACTTTCTGCCAGAACTAGTCCACGATGGCAAGCTTTCAAAGAAAAGTTTATTTGCTACAGAGGATTTTTGGAAACGAGGGCAGGAAAAGGCCAAGACCAGTCGCGTTCTCTTGACTAATCATGCCTATCTGGTCACTCGTTTGGAAGACAATCCAGAGTTTGTCGATAACCGATTGGTGATCTTGGATGAAGCTCAAAAAATGCTGCTAGCTCTCGAAAATCTAGCCCAGCAGGCTTATCGCCTTGAGGATCTTGTAACTCAAATTGAAAAGTCCTTAGAGTCAGTGGAGAATTTGGTTCAGAAACGCTTGCTTGAGAGTATCGGCTTTGAATGTCGTTACTTGATGGAACACTATCAGTCAGGTCTGAAGAATGGAAAGTGGTTGGATTCTCTCGAACACTTGCGCCAGCATTTTTCGGAGTTAGCTCTCCCAGAGTATCGAGAGCTTGCAAACTTTTTCACCTCGGACCGTGAATTTTGGCTTGCTACAGCAGAGAAATCGAGCAAGGATGTCTTGATTTGTTCAAGTAAAAAAGGCCGCTTTATACTAGCAGACTTATTGCCAGAAGATTGCAGGCTCCTAGGAGTATCGGCTACTCTTGAAATCAGCAATCGGGTTTCCTTAGCAGATTTATTGGGATTTCCAGATGCTCCGCTTGTTAAGCTTGATGTAGCAAAACAGGAGCAACAAGAAGTCTTTCTAGTCGATGATTTTCCTCTTGTGACAGAAGTTTCACCTGTTGACTATGCTAGTGAAGTGGTTTCTGTTATCCGAAGGTTACAAGCCTTTCAAGAACCCATACTGGTCTTGTTTACCTCAAAAGAGATGTTGCTGGCAGTTTCAGACTTGCTCGACCAACCGCATCTAGCTCAGTATAAAAATGGGGAACCAAGCCAACTGAAAAAACGTTTTGAAAAAGGCGAACGCCAGATCTTGCTTGGAACAGGTAGTTTCTGGGAAGGGGTTGATTTTTCAACCCATCCTTGCGTGATCCAAGTGATTCCAAGATTGCCTTTCCAAAATCCCCAAGAACCTTTAACCAAAAAATTAAATCAAGAGCTGCGTCAAGAAGGGAAAAATCCTTTTTATGATTATCAGTTGCCGATGGCGATCATTCGGTTAAAACAAGCCCTGGGCCGTACTGTTAGACGATCTGACCAAGGTTCGGTTGCTGTTATCTTAGACAGTCGTGTCGTCAGCAAGCGTTACGGCAAACAAATCGCTCAAGCCTTGTCAAAAGAAAGGGATGTTCAGGTTCTTTCTAGAGAACAGCTAGAGCCTGCTGTAGCTGATTTTCTCCAATCTCGTCGCAATAGAATGAAAGAAAAATCCCAGAAAGAGAAAAGGTAAAAAATATGAAACGTTCCTTCGACTCTCGAGTCGATTATAGCCTCCTCCTACCAGTGTTTTGTTTACTGGTGATTGGAGTAGTGGCAATTTATATAGCAGTTAGTCATGACTATCCAAATAATGTATTACCAATTCTAGGTCAGCAAATCGCTTGGATTTCCTTGGGGCTTGTCATTGGATTTGTGGTCATGTTCTTTAATACCGAGTTTTTATGGAAGGTGACTCCCTATCTTTATGGTCTAGGGTTGGCTTTGATGGTCCTCCCCCTTGTTTTCTACAATCCAAATCTTGTAGCATCAACAGGTGCCAAGAACTGGGTATCGATTGGTGGAACGACACTTTTCCAGCCATCGGAGTTCATGAAGATTTCCTATATCTTGATGTTGGCTCGAGCCATTGTAAGATTCACTCAGAAACACAAGGAATGGCGACGGACTATTCCCTTGGATTTCCTACTGATTGGTTGGATGATTGCCTTTACCATCCCAGTCTTGATCCTCTTAGCCCTACAAAGTGACTTGGGGACTGCCTTGGTCTTTGTAGCTATTTTTTCCGGTATGGTTCTCCTTTCAGGTGTTTCGTGGAAGATCATCATTCCGGTTTTTGCGACAGGAGTGACTGCAGTTGCAGGCTTCATGGCCATCTTTATAAGCAAGGATGGACGTGCCTTCTTGCATCAGATTGGGATGCCAACTTACCAGATCAACCGCATCTTGGCTTGGCTCAATCCCTTTGACTTTGCGCAAACAACGACTTATCAACAGGCGCAGGGGCAAATTGCTATTGGAAGTGGTGGCTTGTTTGGACAAGGTTTTAATGTGTCCAATCTCCTCATTCCAGTACGTGAAAGTGATATGATTTTCACCGTAATTGCAGAAGACTTTGGCTTTATTGGTTCAGTCTTTGTGGTTTCCCTGTACTTGCTTCTTATTTATCGGATGTTGAAGATTACTCTCAGGTCAAATAACCAGTTCTACACCTACATTTCGACTGGTTTTATCATGATGTTGCTCTTCCATATCTTTGAAAATATCGGTGCCGTGACAGGCTTACTTCCTTTGACAGGGATTCCTCTACCTTTCATCTCTCAAGGGGGATCCGCAATTATTAGTAACCTCATCGGTGTCGGTCTCCTCTTATCTATGAGTTACCAGACCAACCTAGCGGAGGAGAAAAGTGGAAAAGTTCCATTCAAACGAAAGAAAGTCGTCCTAAAACAAATCAAATAAGGAGGCCACTATGGCAAAAGTAGCAGTTATTTTAGCCCAAGGTTTTGAAGAAATTGAAGCCTTGACAGTAGTCGATGTCTTGCGTCGAGCAAACATTTCTTGTGACATGGTAGGATTTGAAGAACAGGTGACAGGATCGCATGACATTCAGGTAAAAGCCGACCGTATCTTTGATGGTGATTTGTCTGACTATGACTTGGTCGTTCTTCCAGGTGGCATGCCAGGCTCAGCTCACCTACGGGATAATCCAGCCCTCATTTCTGAGATTAAAGCCTTTGATCAAGCAGGAAAGAAAATTGCTGCCATCTGTGCAGCCCCAATCGCTCTTCATCAAGCAGGTGTCCTGAAAGGCAAGCACTTTACTTGTTATGACGGAGTTCAGGAGCAAATTACTGACGGAATTTATCAAAAGCAAACAGTGGTTGTAGATGGCAATCTAACAACAAGCCGAGGACCGTCAACCGCACTTGCCTTTGCCTATAAGCTCGTAGAGCAATTAGGAGGAGATGCTGAAAGTTTACGAGACGGCATGCTCTATCGAGATGTCTTTGGAAATCAACAGTAAGACGAGAGTTCGGCTCTCGTTTTTTTATTTACTCCATCTCTAAAAAATATTTCATATGATTGTCCTGCGCTTTTATATCAATCTTTTATAAATCAACCAAGATTCGTTTAACATAAGAAGGAACTCTATCTCTAGAAATGTTAGTGTTTTCAAGTTGTTAGATAGAATACTTCAGATTGTTACTGAAATCAATAGATTCTTGAAAAAGATAGAATATTCAATAAATGCTATATTAAAATGTTTTATCATGTGAATTAATCTGCTTGTATTAATTTGAAATATAAAGTACTTTCTCTGTAATATAATTGAAACGTGTTACTAGTATATTAAAATTAGTAAGAATTTTTTGCATATACGAAACTGGGGGAGTGATATGTTGGAAACTTTCGGAAAAATATTCAAAGTCATTAGAGAATCAAAAAAAATGTCCCTGAAAGAGGTGGCTGCTGGTGATATTTCCGTGGCTCAGCTATCCCGTTTTGAACGGGGAGTCAATGGGATCACACTTGATTCTTTTTATTGTTGTTTAAAAAATATGGCTGTTTCCCTAGAGGAGTTTCAGTATGTTTACCATAATTACATTGATTCAGATGATGTGCTGTTCTCAAAAAAAGTAGCTGATGCATATCAGGAAAACAATGTTGTCAAGCTCCAGAATATTTTGTCTAGCTCAGAAGCTTTGACCGAACAGTTTCCTGAGAAGAAAAACTATAAACTCAATACGATCATTGTCAGAGCTCTTCTGTCTTCCTGTTGCCCAGATTTTCAGATTAGCAAGAAGGATATAGAATTTCTGACGGATCATCTCTTTTCTGTTGAGGAGTGGGGGCGTTATGAACTCTGGCTCTTTACAAACAGTGTTGATTTGATGACCTTGGAAACGCTGGAAACCTTCGCTAGTGAGATGATCAATCGTACCCAGTTTTATAACAACCTACCTGAAAATCGCCGCCGTATTATCAAGATGCTACTTAATGTCATTAGCGTCTGTATAGAAGGAAACCATCTGCTAGTTGCTATGAGGTTTCTCAATTATCTCGATCACTCTAAAATTCCTGAAACAGATCTATATGATCGAACGCTGATTAAGTATCATAGGGCTCTGTATGCTACAAGGTTGGGAATACTAATGCTCTCAGTGACATCGAGCAATGCCTATCTTTTTTTGAATTTTTAGATTCCTTTGGTGTTGCCCAAAAGCTTAAAGAACAGTTTGAAAGAATCTGTCTTTCATAGTTGTAGATGTGCAACAAAAAATGATCATTTTGAAAAATATACTAGAATAAGGGCATAACTTTATACTAAATTCAGAAGGAGGCTTTATGATGGAGAAAAAGATTCATTATAAGATGCATAAAGTTAAGAAAAACTGGGTAGCCATTGCTTTGACTACCTTGGCCCTTATTGTAGCACCAAAGGTACTTGGTCTAGAACCAGGCGTTGTCCATGCGGATGATGTAAAGCAGGTTGTAGTTCAAGAACCTGCTACAGCTCAGACTAGTGGTCCGGGTCAGCAAACTCCAGCCCAAGCTAAAATAGCATCTGAGCAAGAAGCAGAAAAAGCAACCCCTGCAGACAAGGTGACAGGCGATGCTGCTGCTAGTGATAAGTCTGCTAAACCAGCAGAAAATACAGAAGCAACAGTTCAAACCAATGCTCAAGAGCCTGCTAAACCAGCAGGTACGAAAGAAGCATCTACAGAAAAGGCTGCTGTTGCTGAAGAAGTTAAAGCTGCTAATGCAATCACAGAAACTCCTAAAACAGAAGTAGCAGACCAGGATAAACAAGCAAGGCCAACAACTGCCCAAGAGCAAGATGACAACAAACGAGAAAAAACGGCTGTTGCAGACAAGATTGTTGCAAATCCAAAGGTTGCAAAGAAAGATCGCTTGCCCGAACCTGCTCAAAAACAAGGAGCAGTAGCTGAAAGAATGGTGGCAGATCAGGCTCAACCTGCACCTGTAAATGCTGACCACGATGATAATGTCCTATCTCACATCAAGACCATTGATGGTAAAAATTACTATGTTCAGGACGATGGTACAGTTAAAAAGAACTTTGCAGTTGAACTTAATGGTAGAATACTTTATTTTGATGCAGAAACTGGTGCCTTAGTTGATTCAAATGAATATCAGTTCCAACAAGGAACCAGCAGTCTTAATAATGAATTCTCCCAAAAGAATGCTTTCTATGGTACGACTGACAAGGATATTGAAACTGTAGACGGTTATTTGACAGCAGATAGCTGGTATCGTCCAAAGTTCATCTTAAAAGATGGAAAAACATGGACGGCTTCGACAGAAACAGACTTGCGTCCTCTTTTGATGGCTTGGTGGCCTGATAAACGTACTCAAATTAATTACCTCAACTATATGAATCAGCAAGGTCTGGGAGCAGGTGCTTTTGAAAACAAAGTTGAACAAGCTCTTCTGACAGGTGCTTCTCAGCAGGTTCAGCGCAAAATTGAGGAAAAAATTGGTAAAGAAGGCGATACCAAATGGTTGAGAACGCTGATGGGTGCCTTTGTCAAAACCCAGCCAAATTGGAATATCAAGTCAGAGTCTGAAACAACTGGTACTAAAAAGGACCACTTGCAGGGTGGAGCTTTGCTTTATACCAATAATGAGAAGAGCTCACATGCTAACTCTAAATTCCGTTTGCTTAACCGTACCCCTACTAGTCAAACAGGGACACCTAAGTACTTTATTGACAAGTCAAACGGTGGTTATGAGTTCTTGCTTGCTAACGACTTTGACAACTCTAATCCAGCTGTTCAAGCCGAACAACTCAACTGGTTGCATTTTATGATGAACTTTGGAAGCATTGTAGCCAATGATCCGACTGCTAATTTTGATGGAGTTCGTGTCGATGCGGTGGACAATGTCAACGCAGACTTGCTCCAAATCGCATCTGACTACTTCAAGTCTCGCTACAAGGTGGGAGAAAGTGAAGAAGAAGCTATCAAGCATTTGTCTATCTTGGAAGCTTGGTCTGATAACGATCCTGACTACAACAAAGATACTAAAGGCGCTCAACTAGCAATTGACAACAAGCTACGCTTGTCCTTGCTTTATTCATTCATGCGTAATCTATCTATCCGTAGCGGAGTAGAGCCAACGATTACAAATAGTCTAAATGACCGTTCTTCTGAAAAGAAAAATGGCGAACGAATGGCTAACTATATCTTTGTGCGGGCTCATGACAGTGAAGTACAAACCGTTATTGCCGACATCATCCGGGAAAATATCAATCCAAATACGGATGGTTTGACCTTTACCATGGATGAACTCAAGCAAGCCTTCAAGATCTACAACGAAGATATGCGCAAGGCAGACAAGAAGTATACGCAGTTCAACATCCCAACTGCTCATGCTCTCATGCTCTCCAATAAAGACTCTATTACTCGGGTCTACTATGGTGACCTCTATACCGATGATGGTCAATACATGGAGAAAAAATCTCCTTACCACGACGCTATCGATGCCTTGTTGCGTGCTCGTATTAAATATGTAGCAGGTGGACAAGACATGAAAGTCACTTATATGGGTGTACCTCGTGAGGCTGATAAATGGTCTTACAATGGTATTTTAACGTCTGTTCGCTACGGTACTGGTGCCAATGAAGCAACAGATGAAGGAACAGCAGAAACTCGTACTCAAGGGATGGCTGTGATTGCTTCAAACAACCCTAACCTCAAGTTAAATGTATGGGATAAACTGCAAGTCAATATGGGAGCAGCCCACAAGAATCAATACTATCGTCCTGTACTTTTGACGACCAAAGATGGTATTTCCCGCTATCTAACTGACGAAGAAGTGCCGCAATCGCTCTGGAAGAAGACAGATGCTAATGGTATTTTGACCTTTGATATGAATGATATTGCAGGCTACAGCAATGTACAGGTTTCTGGATATCTGGCTGTTTGGGTACCAGTTGGCGCTAAGGCAGATCAGGATGCTCGTACAAAAGCAAGCAAGAAGAAAAACGCTAGTGGTCAAGTTTATGAATCTAGCGCAGCTCTTGATTCTCAGTTGATTTACGAAGGCTTCTCTAACTTCCAAGACTTTGCAACCCGCGATGACCAATATACTAATAAAGTCATTGCTAAAAATGTCAACCTCTTCAAGGAATGGGGAGTAACTTCATTTGAGCTACCACCTCAGTATGTATCTAGCCAAGACGGTACTTTCTTAGATTCTATCATTCAGAATGGTTATGCCTTTGAAGACCGCTACGATATGGCGATGAGCAAGAACAATAAATATGGATCTTTAAAAGATTTGCTCAATGCTCTTCGTGCGCTTCACAGTGTCAATATCCAAGCCATCGCGGACTGGGTACCAGACCAAATCTATAACCTATCAGGTAAGGAAGTGGTAACAGCAACACGTGTCAACAACTACGGAACCTACCGCGAAGGCTCAGAAATCAAGGAAAAACTCTATGTAGCTAATAGTAAGACCAATGGGACTGATTTCCAAGGTAAGTACGGTGGGGCCTTCTTGGATGAGCTTAAAGCTAAATATCCAGAAATCTTTGAACGAGTACAGATTTCCAATGGTCAAAAGATGACAACAGATGAGAAGATTACCAAGTGGACGGCTAAGTACTTCAATGGTACCAATATCTTAGGTCGTGGTGCTTACTATGTTCTTAAAGACTGGGCTAGCAACGACTACCTCACTAACAAAAATGGCGAGATAGTATTGCCTAAGCAATTAGTTAATAAGAATGCTTACACAGGATTTGTTAGTGATGCCAATGGTACTAAGTTCTATTCAACTAGTGGTTATCAAGCTAAAAATTCCTTTATCCAAGATGAAAATGGAAATTGGTATTACTTCGATAAACGAGGCTATCTTGTAACAGGTGCTCATGAAATTGATGGCAAGCACGTTTATTTCTTGAAGAATGGTATTCAACTTCGTGATTCTATCCGTGAAGATGAAAAAGGTAATCAGTACTACTATGATCAAACTGGTGCCCAAGTTCTCAACCGTTACTACACTACTGATGGTGAAAACTGGCGTTACTTTGATGCCAAGGGCATTATGGCTCGAGGTCTTGTCAAGATAGGAGATGGACAGCAATTCTTTGATGAAAACGGCTATCAGGTTAAGGGCAAGATTGTGAGTGCTAAGGATGGCAAACTTCGTTACTTTGACAAGGATTCAGGAAATGCTGTTATTAATCGTTTTGCTCAGGGTGATAACCCAAGTGATTGGTACTATTTCGGAGCAGATGGAGTTGCTGTGACAGGTCTTCAAAAGATTGGTCAACAAACACTTTACTTTGACCAAGATGGCAAGCAAGTCAAGGGTAAAATCGTGACACTTTCAGATAAGAGTATCCGTTACTTTGATGCCAACTCAGGAGAAATGGCAGTCGGCAAGTTTGCAGAAGGTGCCAAGAACGAATGGTATTACTTTGACCAAACCGGTAAAGCAGTAACAGGTCTCCAAAAGATTGGCAAACAAACACTTTACTTTGACCAAGATGGCAAGCAAGTCAAGGGTAAAGTAGTAACTTTGGCTGATAAATCCATCCGTTACTTTGATGCCAACTCAGGAGAAATGGCAGTCGGTAAGTTTGCAGAAGGTGCCAAGAACGAATGGTATTACTTTGACCAAACTGGAAAAGCAGTGACAGGCCTTCAAAAGATTGGCAAACAAACACTTTACTTCGACCAAGATGGTAAGCAAGTCAAGGGTAAAATCGTGACACTTTCAGATAAGAGTATCCGTTACTTTGATGCTAACTCAGGAGAGATGGCAACCGACAAGTTTGTCGAAGGTTCCCCAAATGAGTGGTATTATTTTGATCAAGCTGGAAAAGCAGTGACAGGCTTGCAGCAGGTTGGTCAACAGACTCTCTATTTCACGCAAGATGGCAAGCAAGTCAAAGGAAAAGTTGTTGATGTGAATGGAGTTAGTCGATATTTCGATGCCAATTCAGGGGATATGCTCGAAGCAAATGGATTCAACTTGAAGATGGAAGTTGGATGTATTTTGACCGCGATGGTAGAGGTCAAAACTTCGGAAGAAACTAATCGAATGTAGCTCAATAAAAATCAAACTTTATCTGATGATATACAAAAACGATAACTCCTTTAAAGGACGTTATCGTTTTTTGCCTGTTTGGAGAATAAATTACAATTGAAAAGAAAGATGGAATCATTGGAAACTGAAATGAATTAACAAGAGATTCCATATTGGAATAATCTTTTTCTGCTCTCTAATGTGGTATTCAAAGCAATGAGGATTCTATTTTTAAAGTTTGGAAATCCAAAAGCGTTTCGTTTGCGAATAATGACGCGGTTGTTAGTAATTTCTATTTTTAAATTTGTACATTTGAGAGAAGAAAGATTTTGCTTGATTATTCATGGAGGAGCTATTCTTCACAAAAAGGCTCCATAGATGCATTAGTGTTTTACACTCTATAGAAATTATAGAGCCGAAAAATCTAGGAAATCATCGCTTTTTTCATAAAAAAATGGTATAATGAAGGGTATGAAATATCACGACTATATATGGGATTTAGGTGGTACCCTATTGGATAATTATGAGTCTTCTACAGCAACCTTTGTAGAAACCTTAGCCCAATATGGAATAGAGCAAGAACACGACCGTGTCTACGAAGCTTTGAAGGTTTCGACAGCTTTTGCCATCGAGAAGTTTGCACCAGATATCGAGGATTTTTTAGAGAACTATAAAGAAAATGAAGCGCGTGAGCTAGAACATCCAGTTTTGTTTGAGGGAATTCCAGAATTACTCAAAGACGTTTCGGACAAGGGTGGTCGCCATTTCTTGGTTTCTCATCGAAATGACCAAGTTCTAGAACTTCTTGCTAAGACCCAGATAGCGAACTACTTCACCGAGGTGGTGACTGCCAGTTCTGGCTTTAAACGAAAACCAGATCCTGAGTCCATGATTTATTTACGTGATAAATATCATATTACATCTGGTTTGGTCATTGGTGACAGAAATATAGATGTAGAAGCAGGTAAAGCTGCTGGCTTAGATGCCTATCTTTTTAATAACGTTGCGACATTGAGACAAGCAATAGACATGTAAGAAAAGGGAAAAAATGACAGAAGAAATCAAAAATCAACAGGCACAGGATTATGATGCCAGTCAAATTCAAGTTTTGGAGGGACTTGAAGCTGTTCGTATGCGTCCAGGTATGTATATTGGATCGACTTCAAAAGAAGGTCTTCACCATCTAGTATGGGAAATCGTTGATAACTCAATTGACGAAGCCCTAGCTGGATTTGCCAGTCACATCCAAGTCTTTATAGAGCCAGATAACTCCATCACCGTAGTGGATGATGGGCGTGGAATTCCTGTTGATATTCAGGAAAAGACAGGACGTCCCGCTGTTGAGACCGTCTTTACAGTTCTTCACGCTGGAGGAAAATTCGGCGGTGGCGGTTACAAGGTTTCAGGTGGATTGCACGGTGTAGGTTCATCAGTAGTAAACGCTCTTTCAACGCAACTAGATGTTCATGTCCACAAAAATGGTAAGATTCATTACCAAGAATACCGTCGTGGTCATGTTGTTGCTGATCTTGAGGTGGTTGGAGATACGGATAAAACGGGAACAACAGTTCACTTCACACCAGATCCAGAGATTTTTACAGAAACAACAACTTTTGACTTTGAAAAATTAAACAAACGTATTCAAGAACTAGCCTTTTTGAATCGAGGCCTTCGAATCTCCATCACAGATAGGCGTGAAGGTCTCGAACAGACTAAACATTACCACTATGAGGGTGGGATTGCTAGCTACGTTGAATATATCAACGAGAACAAGGATGTGATCTTTGATACACCAATCTACACAGACGGTGAGATGGATGATATCACAGTTGAAGTAGCCATGCAGTACACAACCGGTTACCACGAAAACGTCATGAGTTTCGCCAATAACATTCACACCCATGAAGGTGGAACACATGAGCAAGGTTTCCGTACAGCTCTGACGCGTGTTATCAATGATTATGCCCGCAAGAATAAGCTACTAAAAGACAATGAAGATA
Organism: Streptococcus sp. DBCMS; assembly: GCA_000831085.1. Classification (GTDB taxonomy): domain Bacteria; phylum Bacillota; class Bacilli; order Lactobacillales; family Streptococcaceae; genus Streptococcus. The sequence goes on along the minus strand of JXRG01000002.1, from coordinate 77,205 downwards.
ACCTAACAGGAGAAGATGTCCGTGAAGGTTTGACAGCAGTTATCTCAGTTAAGCATCCAAATCCGCAGTTTGAAGGACAAACCAAGACCAAACTGGGGAATAGTGAAGTAGTCAAGATTACCAATCGCCTCTTCAGCGATGCCTTCTCTGATTTCCTTATGGAAAATCCACAGATCGCCAAGCGTATCGTGGAAAAAGGGATCTTGGCTGCCAAGGCTCGTGTAGCTGCCAAGCGTGCGCGTGAAGTCACACGCAAGAAATCTGGTTTGGAAATTTCCAATCTTCCTGGAAAACTAGCAGACTGTTCTTCGAACAACCCAGCTGAAACCGAACTCTTCATCGTCGAAGGAGACTCAGCTGGTGGATCAGCCAAATCTGGTCGTAACCGTGAGTTCCAGGCTATCCTTCCAATTCGTGGTAAGATCTTGAACGTTGAAAAAGCTAGCATGGATAAAATCCTTGCAAACGAAGAAATTCGAAGTCTTTTCACAGCCATGGGAACAGGATTTGGTGCAGAATTTGATGTCACTAAGGCTCGTTACCAAAAACTCGTTTTGATGACCGATGCCGATGTTGATGGAGCCCACATTCGAACTCTCCTGCTAACCTTGATTTACCGCTACATGAAACCAATCTTAGAGGCTGGTTATGTCTATATTGCCCAACCACCGATTTATGGGGTTAAAGTGGGAAGTGAGATCAAAGAATACATTCAACCTGGTGCAGATCAAGAAATTAAACTCCAAGAAGCCTTAGCACGTCATAGTGAAGGGCGTTCAAAACCAACCATCCAACGTTATAAAGGTTTGGGAGAAATGGATGACCACCAATTGTGGGAAACAACCATGGATCCTGAACATCGCTTGATGGCGCGTGTTTCGGTAGATGATGCTGCCGAAGCAGATAAAATCTTTGATATGTTGATGGGGGATCGAGTAGAACCTCGTCGCGAATTTATCGAAGAAAACGCTGTTTACAGTACACTTGACGTCTAAAAAATGTGGGAAATAGTTCCCTTGGTTTAAAAAATATGATATAATCATTACGATTGTTTCTAGTATAAAAGGAGTTTGATATGTCTAATGGACAACTAATTTATCTAATGGTTGCGATTGCAGTCATTCTGATCTTAGCTTATGTAACAGCTATCTTTTTACGTAAGCGTAATGTAAGCAGATTAACGGCCCTTGAAGAAAGAAAAGAAGAACTCTACAACCTTCCTGTAAATGATGAGGTTGAAGCCGTTAAAAACATGCACTTGATTGGTCAAAGCCAGGTGACCTTCCGTGAATGGAACCAAAAATGGGTTGATTTATCTCTGAACTCATTTGCTGATATTGAAAATCACCTCTTTGAAGCTGAAAGCTACAATAATTCTTTCCGTTTTTTCAAAGCTGCTCACAAGATTGATCAAATTGAGAGCCAAATCGGCTTGATTGAAGAAGATATTGCAGCTATTCGCAATGCCCTTTCTGAACTTGAAAAGCAAGAATCTAAGAATAGTGGCCGTGTCCTTCATGCCTTGGACTTGTTTGAATCCCTTCAACATACCGTTGCAGAAGACTCGGAGAAATATGGGAAGGCCCTTCCTGAGATTGAGAAACAATTGGAAAACATCCAATCTGAATTCTCTCAATTTGTTACCCTAAATTCATCAGGTGACCCGGTTGAAGCCGCAGCAATTCTTGATTCAACTGAAAATCATATTCTTGCTTTGACACACATCGTTGAGCGAATTCCAGCTCTTGTTGAAACCTTGACAAAAGAACTGCCAGAACAATTAGCAGATTTGGAAGAAGGCTATCGCAAGCTGTTGGATGCCAACTACCACTTTACAGAAACAGATATCGAGTCTCGTTTCCAACTTTTGCATGAGTCTTTGAAAAATAATCAAGAAAATATTCGTCAGTTGGAATTGGACAATGCAGAGTATGAAAATAATCGCATCCAAGAAGAAATCAACGCACTTTATGATATCTTCACTCGTGAAATTGCAGCTCAAAAAGTGGTTGAAAGTCTTCTTTCGACATTACCAACTTATCTCAACCACTTGAAAGAAAATAATCAGGTGCTTGTTCAAGATCTTGAACGTTTGACTAAAACCTACCTTCTTCCTGAAAGTGATGGAAATCATGTTCGTCGTCTTCAAGCAGAATTGGCTGCACTTGATACGGCAATCATGGAAGTGACAGAGGATCAAGGTGAGTCAACACAAGCCTACTCTGCTCTTGAAGAACAGTTGGAAATGCTTCAAAGCAACCTCAAGGATATTGAGGATGAGCAAATCTCTGTTAGCGAACGACTTGCGCAAATTGAAAAAGACGACCTCAATGCTCGCCAAAAAGCAAATGTCTATGTGAACCGTTTGCATACTATCAAACGTTACATGGAGAAGAGAAACTTGCCAGGTATTCCTCAAAGTTTCTTGAAACTTTTCTTTACTGCAAGTCATAACACAGAAGATTTGATGGCAGAGTTAGAACAACCGCAAGTGAATATTGAATCGGTTAAACGAATTCTTGAAATTGCAACAAATGATATGGAAGCACTTGAAACAGAAACCTATGATATCGTTCAATATGCAACCTTGACGGAGCAACTCTTGCAATACTCAAACCGTTACCGTTCATTCGATGAACGTATCCAAGAGGCCTTCAACGAAGCGCTTGAAATTTTTGAAAAAGAGTTTGACTACCAAGCGTCGTTTGAAAAAATTTCACAAGCCTTGGAAGTTGCTGAACCGGGGGTTACAAACCGTTTTGTCACTTCATATGAGAAAACACGTGAAGCGATTCGTTTTTAAAAATAGAAGCTTAGAAGATTTCTAAGCTTTTTTATTTTCCTAAAAAGAAGACAGAATCCCTGTTTATCATTGAAATAATAGCCTCGATTTGATATGATGGAAATATGAAAAAAAATAGATCGAAACGTGTTTCTCACGATAAAACGAGAAGGCTATTGCTTTCCCTTGTTGGAATCTTAGGAATTGCTACGATTCTATTAGGGAGTGCTATTGGTTATAAGCTACTACAAAAGCAATCTTACGAACAAAAAATTGAAGCGCTAAAAAGCGAAAAGGACCAGCAATTCAACTCAGGTAGTCAGAAGGACCATTTTCGAAAAGGTCAAGCTGAGGTGATTGCCTACTATCCTCTGCAAGGAGAGGAAGTCATTGCGTCTGTTAGAGAAAAAATCAACCAGGATATCAAAGAAAAGCTGGAAGATAAAGAGGATTTGGTCTTTTATTATACTGAGCAGTTGGACCCAGTCTTAAAGGGAGTTGTTGCTCGTAATGTCAGTAAGCAAGTCTACGACTTGTCTGCATCAAAGGTTGAAGAAAAAGAAAAGACTTCTTTAGGGAAAATTTTCTTGACTGAAGATGGGAAAGATTTTGACCTCAGCAAACTCTTCAAAGATGCAAGTAAGGCTAAGGAACTTTTACTGAGTCAAATCAAATCAACTCTAGAAGATAAGAAACTTGACCAGGCAAAAATTGATCAAGTTATAAAGAGCTTCACAGACCAAGAATTGACATCTTGGAGCTTTGATTATAAGGATAGTCAAATCATCCTTTATCCTGCTAATGCTGGAGAGACTGTTGAGGAAATTGCCTTACCAATATCCAGTTTCTTTGATGTATTGGAGTCCTCTTATCTATTAGAAAAGGATGCTGAACTTTACCAAGCATACTTTGCTAAGAAAAATAAAAAAGTTGTAGCCTTGACCTTTGACGATGGTCCAAATCCATCTACAACTACACAAGCTTTGGATACATTAGCTAAGTACAAAGTAAAGGCGACCTTCTTTGTACTTGGTAAAAACATCGCTGGCAATGAAGACATCCTTAAACGGATGAAGTCTGAAGGACATGTGGTTGCCAACCACAGCTGGAGTCATCCCGTTCTTTCACAACTTTCGCTCGAAGATGCTAAAAAGCAAATCACTGATACAGAAGATCTGTTAACTCAAGTTTTAGGATCAAGCTCTAAACTGATGCGCCCACCTTATGGTGCCATCACTGATGATATTCGAAACGGCCTTGATTTAAGCTTCATCATGTGGGACGTGGATAGTTTGGACTGGAAGAGTAAAAACGAGACAGCCATTTTGACAGAGATTCAACGTCAGGTTCGCAATGGTTCCATCATCCTCATGCATGATATTCATGGTCCTTCTGTTAATTCTCTACCAAGTGTTATTGAGTATTTAAAGGGTGAAGGGTATACATTTGTGACCGTTCCTGAATTACTCAATTCTCGCTTAAAAGCTCACGAGATCTATTACGATCGTGATCAATAATTGTTAAAATCTAAAGGAGCAAGTGTTCTGATAATCAGGATTTTGTTTCTTTAGATTTTCTTCACATAGAAAGGAAAAACGATGAAATCTTATACCCTTAATAATGGAATTTCAATTCCTGTACTAGGATTTGGAACATGGAAAGCTGAAAATGGAGAGGTAGCCTACCAAGCCGTTTTAGAAGCCTTAAAGGATGGTTATCGACATATCGATACTGCAGCTATCTATAAAAATGAGGAAAGTGTTGGTCGTGCTATTCGAGATAGCGGTATTCCAAGACAAGAAATCTTTGTAACGACCAAACTCTGGAATACCAATCACAGCTATGATGAAGCTCGCCAAGCATTTGAAGAATCAATGGAAAAACTGGGATTGGATTATCTAGATTTGTACCTTATCCATTGGCCAAATCCAAAACCTTTAAGAGAAAATGACGAATGGAAAACTCGCAATGCTGAAGTCTGGAGAGCGATGGAGGATCTTTACCAAGAAGGCAAAATCCGTGCTATCGGCGTTAGTAATTTCCTTCCTCATCATTTGGATGCCTTGCTTGAGACAGCAAGAGTCATTCCAGCGGTCAATCAGGTGCGCTTGGCACCAGGAGTTTATCAAGAGGAAGTGGTTGACTACTGTAGAGAGAAAGGAATTCTCTTAGAGGCTTGGGGGCCTTTTGGCCAAGGAGAGTTGTTTGAACAGAAAGAAGTCCAAGAAATTGCTGATAAGCATGGGAAATCAGTGGCTCAAATCTCCTTGGCTTGGAGTTTGGCAGAAGGATTTTTACCCCTACCCAAGTCAGTGACAGCCTCTCGTATCCAGAGCAATCTTGACTGTTTTGGGATTGAACTCAGCAAAGACGAGCGAGAAGTCTTAAAGACAATTTCAGTGACTTCGGGCGCACCTCGTGTGGATGAGATGGATTTTTAATTTTTAAAATCGATTTATACCGAAGTAACAAAGACTAGGAATTTTAAATCCTAGTCTTTTTTGTGTATAAAAAATCTAAATTATTTGTATAATGAAATAATTTTATGGATTGAAATATAGGAACGAATTTAGAAAGCATTGGTTTGATGGAGCAAATAACACGAATGATAAAATTAAATAAGCGAAATATATACGTAAATATTACATTTTTGTGACAATTCAGATTTTTATGAAAATTTATGATTATTTGCGTTATAATAGGTATACTTTAAAGAAAAAGGAGATTATTTATGAATAGACGACAACGTTTTTCATTAAGGAAATACAAATTTGGTCTTGCTTCAGTTTTACTGGGAACTGCTTTGGTTTTTGGAGCAAGTCAAGTCAGTGCCAATGAGCAGAGTACGGGTGAAAATCAAGCCCAAACTCAGGCAATCAAGACAGAGCTAAAAGACGATAAACACTCAAACTCTGCGACTGACCAAACCAATACTAATGGGATTGCACCAGTAGCTGGAGAGAAACAAGAAGCTGAAACTTCTAAAGAGGATGCTAGTAAACAAGATGCTAAGGTAGAAGCTCCGGTTGATAAAACTGCTGAAGCCCAGGAATCAGGAAAAGATAGCGCAGTTGCAAAAGAAGAAAATCAAGGTGTCGTCCAAAAAGAAACAACAGTCGCTACCAGTCCGGCGCCTGCCACAGAGAAGGCTTCTGAGTTGGAGAAAAAAGAGGCTCAAGCAACGACAGCTCCTAAAACTACTGGAGAAACGGCAACTACTGAAAAAGAACAAGAAAAAGCTGAGTCTGCAAAACCCAATAGTCTTTCAAGCAATGATATCATCACAGTACCAAAAACTTGGAAGGCTGGTTACAAGGGGACGGGGACCGTTGTTGCCATTATTGACTCTGGGCTTGATTTGAATCATGAGATTCTTCGAATTTCGGATCCGTCAAAAGCAAAATTTAAAAACAAGGAAGCCATCGAAGCAGCTAAAAAGGCTGCTGGAATCGACTACGGTAAATGGTATAGTGATAAGGTTGTCTATGCCTACGATTACTTTGACGGAACAGATAAAATCAAAGAAGCAGAAAGAACTTCTCATGGGATGCACGTAACAGGGATTGCGGCTGGAAACCCTGATAAAGAAGCACCAAATGGTGAAAAGGTCTATGGTGTTGCGCCAGAAGCCCAAGTCATGTTTATGCGTGTCTTTTCAGATCGCCAAAAAACGACCAGTTCTGCCCTTTATGTAAAGGCGATTTATGACGCAGTTGCCCTGGGAGCAGATGCCATTAATATGAGTTTGGGATCTAGCACTGGTTCTATGGTCGATGCTGGTTCTGATATTGTGGATGCCATCAAACGGGCTCGTGCCAAGGGAGTTTCTGTTCTTATCTCAGCAGGAAATAGCAATACATTCGGAAATGGTTATTCAAAACCACTAGCCGAAAACCCAGACTATGGCTTGGTTGGAAATCCATCCACTGTTGAAGACTCAATTTCAGTTGCCTCTGTCAACAACAAAACATTGACAACAGCGGTTTTTGAAGTTAAAGGTCTAGAGGGAAATGCCGGCCTTCATAACGGAAAATTTGATTATAGTCAACCTGAAGCAGATAAGGACTTTGAAAAAGGAAAAGAGTACGAATACGTCGAAGCAGGGTTAGGTCGTGAAGAAGACTTTGCGAAGTTGGATTTAACTGGGAAACTTGCCCTCATTCAGCGTGGAGCTATGAATTTTTCAGAGAAGATCAAAAATGCACGAAAACACGGTGCAGTTGGTGCTTTGATCTACAATAATGTAGAAGGTGCAAACATCAATATGTCTATTGATGATGAAGCAAAGAAAATTCCTTCTGTATTTATTTCTAAACAGTATGGTGAAGCCTTAAAATCAGGAAACTACAAGATTGTTTTTAATGGTAAGATGGATAATCGTCCTTCTGATGTAGCCAATCAGCTATCTGACTTTTCAAGTTGGGGAGTGACTACCGATGGACAATTGAAACCAGACGTGACAGCTCCTGGCGGCAATATTTACTCATCCTTTAATGACAATACCTATGGTAGTATCAGCGGAACCAGTATGGCGGCTCCTCACGTTACGGGTGTTGCAGTTCTGGTTAAGGAATACCTTCAAAAACACCATCCAGAATTGACTCCTGAGCAAGTATCAGAGACTGTCAAGGCCTTGATCATGTCAACTGCAAAACCACATGTTAATAAGGACACAGGAACTTATACCTCTCCTCGTCAGCAAGGTTCTGGTATTGTGGATACAGCTGCTGCAGTTTCAACCGACCTCTATGTAACAGGTGAAAATGGTTATCCAAGCGTGACTTTAGGAAATGTTGGAGATCAATTTACTTTCAAGGTTACTGTACACAATATTTCAGATACTGACCGTACTCTCAAGATGGTAGTGAATACCAATACAGACGAGGTCCAAGATGGAAAATTCACCCTTCGACCTCGAAAACTAACGGAGACAGTCTGGCCTGAAGTGACAGTCAAAGCCCACAGCAGTCAAACAGTCACTGTTAAAGTGGATGCTCGAAAATTTGCTGCTGAACTCAGCAAACAAATGCCAAATGGCTATTTCCTTGAAGGTTTTGTTCGATTTGTAGATCCAGCAGATGATGGGGATGTTGTGAGTCTTGCATTTATGGGCTTCCGAGGAGAATTCCAAAATCTCCCCGCTGTCGAAAAACCAATTTACAACCTTGTTCGAGAAGGAAAAAATGGATTTTACACAGAAGTAGACAAGGAAAATCCTGCCGTTAACTACTCTAATGATGCCACCTATCTAGCCACCTTGCAAAATGACCTTCTAGTTTCCAAAGGTCAACGCCAAGGACGCCGAATTACCGTTCTTGGAATCGAACAAAATGCTGAAGGTAAGCATGTTCTTCAGTTAGACGAAAAAGGGAATGTCCGTATTGCTATTTCTCCAAACGATGATGGAAACAAAGACCTGGTTGAATACAAAACGGTTGCTTTGAGAAATCTTGTAAATCTTCGGGCTACAGTTTATGCGGCTACGGATACCAAGCATGAACATCCTATTTGGGAGGGCGATGCAAAGGATCTTCGTAAGAATTATTTTGATGGTGACAGTAGAAATCTGAAGAGTTATATTCTAGATAATACTGCTTGGAGAGGTCAGGATTTTGATGGTAATACCGTTGCGGATGGTTTATATGACTATGTTATCAGTTATACACCAGACGTTCCAGGAGCAAAAGAACAATACACGACCTTTAAAATTCAAATTGATACTCAAAAACCTGTTATCACAAGTGGTTATATTCGCTTTAAAGATGGAAACCAAGAATTCGTAGCTCGCAAACCAAAAGATGTGGGTCAAGGCGGTATCCTTTCAGAAAAAGTCTTCTATATCACACCATTTGACCAGAAAGGGACCATGGTTCTAACTGGGAAAGACCAGTCTGGAACTCGTGCGCTTGAGAACACCCATCTGATTAAGGCCAATGCTGACGGTAGTTATACACTTCCTAAGAATGTTGACAAGGCTAATATTTACTATCTTGTTGAGGACTATGCAGGAAATGTAGACTATATCTCACTTGCTGAACTTGTCCGCGATCAAAATAGTGGTCGAGTGAAAATTGCCTTGAAGGATGCAAAAACAAACCAGGATATTGATACCCTCTACGTCTATCGAATCAAAAATAGCAAGGGACAATATGTTGATGTTGACAAGACAAAAGCGATTCATTTCTTACAGTTTGGTCATTATACAGCAGAAATTTTCAGTTATGATCGAACAGAATTGAAATTTATCAGTGCCTTGTCCCAAGAGTTTGACTTGACGGAAGAAAACAGTTTCCAAACCATTACCTTCCTAGCAAATCTCTTAGAATATGCACCAGTATCTGTTTCCTTCAATCAAGCAGTTCCAAAGACAACTACAGTAGTTCTGAAAGGAGAAGATGGGACAAGTATCACTCTTCCTGCTGAAAAATACGGTCAATACGCCTTTGGTAAGAAAGTTGCTACAGGCCGTTATACTGTACAAGTCACCTTGCCAACTGGATATGAACTCCTTGAAGATCTCGTTTCATTACTCGTTCAGCCAGGTCGAAATAATGCTTTGCGTCTATCTATCGTGTCTAAGTTGGCCTTGATTGCTGCGATAAATCAACAAAAAGAACTGGTAGAAACGTCTCGTTACTTTAATAGTAGTGCAGATAAGAGAAAAGCTTATGACCAAGCTTTCCAAGTGGCGCGGTCAGCCTTGTCAAGCAAGTTGAAGCAAGAATTGATTGATGGCGTTTTCGCTAGTCTTGAAGCTGCTGGTAAGGCTTTGGATGGAAAAGATTCGAACGTGGCAGCCTTGAAAGAAGCTATGAAAGCTTACTATGCAACGACTAAAACTGGACGATATGCTAATGCCAAGGAAAAAGTACGCCGAGCTTATGATCGTGCCTTCCAAGAAATCGCCTTACTAGCTGTGGACCCTAAAGTCAAACAAGATCAAATTGACCAATCTCTCATTGCCCTAGCTACAGCTAAAAGTAAACTAAATGGCAAGGCCACAGACTTCTCTAGTCTAAAGAAACTGGTCAAGGATGAACGTCTTTTCCAAGAAAAGAATGCGAGATTTATCTATGCAGACAAGAAAGAAAAAGCAGCTTATCTTCTAACTTTTAAAGAGGCACAGGAACTCCTTAAAGATCCAGGAGCGAGCCAAGAAGATGTCAAAGATGCCATTACAGCATTGAAACAAGCCAAGAGAAATCTACATGGCAAAAAACCAAAAGCGAAAAGACATCCTTAAACAGGACTTTCTGAAGCTTTACTATTAAATGAGTCTGGAACTTTGTTTTCTGACTCATTTTTGGTTTACACTAGCTAGAAAATCTGCTATAATACTAGCTAGGAAAGAAAGTCTTATGGCGTTCTTCAAGCGAGCTTGGGATAGTGGGAGCCAAGTAGGACAAGGTAAGAAACTGGCGCTTTCTGTCGTATTTTTAAAAACAATGAAGTAATAAATTAGGGTGGAACCGCGTTTCTGACGCCCCTAGGTCACAGACTTAGGAGCAAAGACACGGTTCTTTTTGTATCCAAAGTCTCAAGAATTAATAACAAGGAGTAAACAATGTCTAAAAAATTGACTTTCCACTGCGTCAGTGGCAGAGACCTCCTTACAGTCGGACTGCCCCACGCTCAGCACTAGAGTGCCTGAGCTAGACGCAGTACTAACTCGTCTTGCCTTGTATAATCGACAAGGCAGACTCGTGTCGCAAAAAATCATTTTTTATTAAGGAGTATTAAATGTCTAAGAAATTAACATTTCAAGAAATTATTTTAACTTTGCAACAATTTTGGAATGACCAAGGTTGTATGCTTATGCAGGCTTATGACAATGAAAAAGGTGCGGGAACCATGAGTCCGTACACTTTCCTTCGTGCTATCGGACCTGAGCCATGGAATGCGGCTTATGTAGAGCCATCACGTCGTCCTGCTGACGGTCGTTATGGGGAAAACCCTAACCGTCTTTACCAACACCACCAATTCCAAGTGGTAATGAAACCTTCTCCATCAAATATCCAAGAACTTTATCTTGAGTCTTTAGAAAAATTGGGAATCAATCCTTTGGAACACGATATTCGTTTTGTTGAGGACAACTGGGAAAACCCATCAACTGGTTCAGCTGGTCTTGGCTGGGAAGTTTGGCTTGATGGGATGGAAATCACCCAGTTTACTTATTTCCAACAAGTCGGTGGATTGGCAACTGGGCCTGTGACTGCGGAAGTTACTTATGGTTTGGAACGCTTGGCTTCTTATATTCAGGAAGTTGATTCTGTCTATAATATCGAGTGGGCCGATGGTGTAAAATACGGAGAAATCTTTATCCAGCCTGAGTACGAGCACTCAAAATATTCGTTTGAAATTTCTGATCAAGAAATGTTGCTTGAAAACTTTGATAAGTTTGAAAAGGAAGCTGGTCGTGCCTTGGAAGAGGGCTTGGTTCACCCTGCCTATGACTATGTTCTCAAATGTTCACACACCTTTAATCTGCTTGACGCGCGTGGTGCAGTATCTGTAACTGAGCGTGCGGGCTATATCGCTCGTATCCGTAACTTGGCCCGTGTCGTAGCCAAAACCTTTGTCGCAGAACGCAAACGCCTAGGCTACCCACTTTTAGATGAAGCAACACGAGCTAAACTCTTAGCAGAAGACGCAGAATAGTAAGTAATACTGTGCTCTAAAATCGTTAAAGGCAAGTCGAAGACTTGCTAGAGGGATATGCACCGCCGTACTGTTATGTGGGGATTTTTGAAACCTTGGGTTCAAAAATCAATCAGCTAAATCCACTTTGATGAGAGTGTTGGAAATCTTAGTTTATTTGGTATAAGATTCCCTTACAGACTCACAAAAGTTAGTTAGCGGCATCCCCAGTACCTAAGGTGCATATCAAAAAAGATTGAAGAAAATGTAAAGGAAAAAACATGACAAAAAACTTATTAGTAGAACTCGGTCTTGAAGAGTTACCAGCCTACGTAGTAACTCCAAGCGAAAAACAACTAGGTGAAAAAATGGCAGCCTTCCTCAAAGAAAATCGTCTTTCCTTTGAAGCCATTCAAACCTTCTCAACACCACGCCGTTTGGCTGTTCGTGTGACTGGTCTTGCAGACAAACAGTCTGATTTGACAGAAGATTTCAAGGGTCCAGCAAAGAAAATCGCCTTGGATAGTGATGGAAACTTTACCAAAGCAGCTCAAGGATTTGTCCGTGGGAAAGGCTTGACGGTTGAAGATATTGAATTCCGTGAAATCAAGGGTGAAGAATATGTCTATGTTACAAAGGAAGAAATTGGTCAAGCAGTTGAAGCCATTGTTCCAGGTGTAGTAGACATCTTGAAGTCACTGACATTCCCTGTCAGCATGCACTGGGCTAATAACACCGTTGAATATATCCGCCCTGTACACACTTTGACAGTTCTTTTAGATGAAGAAGAGTTTGACTTGGACTTCCTTGATATCAAGGGGGCGCGTGTCAGTCGTGGTCATCGTTTCTTGGGACAAGAAACCAAGATTCAGTCAGCTTTGAGCTACGAAGAAGACCTTCGTGCACAGTTTGTAATCGCGGATCCTCGTGAACGTGAGCAAATGATTGTTGACCAAATCAAGGCAATCGAAGCTGAACATGGTGTACGTATCGAAATTGATGCGGACTTGCTGAATGAAGTCTTGAACTTGGTTGAATACAACGGCCTTTATGGGAAGTTTTGATGCTAAATACCTTGACGTTCCAGAAGAAGTTTTGGTGACTTCGATGAAGGAACACCAACGTTACTTCGTTGTTCGTGATCAAGATGGTAAACTCTTGCCAAACTTCATTTCGGTTCGTAACGGAAACGCAGAGCATTTGGGAAATGTCATCAAAGGAAATGAAAAAGTCTTAGTTGCCCGCTTGGAAGACGGAGAATTCTTCTGGCGTGAAGACCAAAAATTGGTTATTTCTGACCTTGTTGAAAAATTAAACAACGTCACCTTCCATGAGAAAATTGGCTCCCTTCGTGAACATATGATTCGTACGGGGCAGATTGCCATTCTCTTGGCAGAAAAAGCAGGTTTGTCAGTGGATGAAACAGTTGACCTAGCGCGTGCAGCAGCCATTTACAAGTTTGACTTGTTGACGGGTATGGTTGGTGAGTTTGATGAACTTCAAGGAATTATGGGTGAGAAATATGCGCTTCTTGCTGGAGAAACTCCAGCAGTTGCGGCTGCTATTCGTGAACACTACATGCCTACAGCTGCCGAAGGAGAACTTCCAGAGAGCAAGGTTGGAGCCATTCTAGCCATTGCTGATAAATTGGATACGATTTTGAGCTTCTTCTCAGTAGGCTTGATTCCATCAGGTTCTAATGACCCTTATGCCCTTCGTCGCGCGACGCAAGGTGTGGTTCGTATCTTGGATGCTTTTGGTTGGCATATTGCTATGGATGAGTTGATCGATAGCCTTTATGCTTTGAAATTTGACAGCTTGACTTATGAAAATAAAGCAGAGGTTATGGACTTTATCAAGGCTCGTGTTGATAAGATGATGGGTTCTACTCCAAAAGATATCAAGGAAGCAGTTCTTGCAAGTTCAAACTTTGTTGTGGCGGATATGCTAGAAGCAGCGAGTGCTCTTGTCGAAGCAAGCAAGAAAGAAGATTTCAAATCGTCTGTCGAATCCCTCTCACGTGCTTTCAACCTGGCTGAAAAAGCCGAAGGAACTGATACTGTTGATCCTGCTCTCTTTGAGAATGAAGAAGAGAAAGCCTTGGCAGAAGCCGTAGAATCACTTATTTTGTCAGGGACTGCAAGTCAGCAATTAGAACAACTCTTTGCGCTTAGCCCAATTATTGATGCTTTCTTTGAAAATACCATGGTAATGGCTGAAGATCAGACTGTTCGACAAAATCGTTTGGCAATCTTAGCGCAATTAACCAAGAAAGCAGCTAAACTTGCACGTTTCAACCAAATTAATACTAAATAAACTCAGTCAAACGGACTGTATCTTATCACAAAGGAGAAGCAATGGATCCGAAAAAAATCGCTCGTATCAATGAGCTTGCTAAAAAGAAAAAAACAGAAGGCTTAACTTCTGCTGAAAAAGTGGAACAAGCTAAACTTCGTGAGGAGTACATCGAAGGCTATCGTCGTTCTGTTCGTCACCACGTCGAGGGAATAAAAATTGTGGACGAGGAAGGAAATGACGTCACACCAGAAAAACTACGTCAGGTACAACGTGAAAAAGGTTTGCATGGCCGTAGTATAGATGATCCTAACTCATAAAATGAAAGGGGCTTTTAGATGATTTACAAGCCCCTTTTCTGTTGCAATAAAAAAGAAGGAGCCATTTGGCTCCTTTTTGGTTTCTTAGTTGCTTGCGCCAGATGTAGCGTCAGCATCACCACCGTGGCCTCCAGCATCCCCTGAATCAGAAGCACCAGAAGTAGCATCGGCGTCTCCATGACCTCCAGCTGCAGGAGCAAATGGTCCGCTACCACCCACCAAACGTTGACCAGTCTCTTTTAGGTACCAGTCAAGCCATGGTTGGAAGTTAAAGACAATTTCATTGATTCCAGCGTACGATCCATCAGGATAGTACATTGCTTGGTAGTTGTGTGTGTTGATGACACCTGCAGGAGAACCTGGAACGATCGTACGGACGTATTCTTGGTTTCCGTTGCGAAGTGTTCCGATAACCCACTCTACGTTCTTCATACGTGCTGGTGGAAGAGAACCATGAACAGTCGACATACGGCTACCTGATTGAGGTGGTACACGTTTAGCAAACATGGTGTCTGGATCTTGGTGAGCGTTGTTGTAGTAGAGGAATTGGTTGTTGTCGTCAGCGTATGTCAATTCAAACGGCATAGCTTTCAAGAACATATCAATTTGGTTAACTGTCAAGATACCGTGGTCCAATTTGACATAGGTATCACCAGAAACAGCGCCAGTGATTGCTGCAACTTTTTCTACCCATTCTGGATCGTCAGGATCAACTTCAGTAATGGTTGTAGCAATTGGTTTTCCACAATCCAAGTCTTCTGGTTCGATTGGTTTTGGTTTTTTCAATTTCGAAACGACTCCTACGTATTTTACAAAGTTATCTAAGCAAGTTTCAAGGAATTTAACGGTTCCTTCGTTGGTGATGTTTCCATTGTTATCAAAAGCTTCTTTGGCTTTACCAAGAAGGAATTCGTTACCTGGAAGTGTGTAGGCATTGACACCTGGAGCATCAAGGATTTTACGAAGGTGAACTTGGGCACGTGATGTTCCTTGGTCATAGTATGATGCACCCACAATCATAACAGGCTTGTTTTCAAATGGATGAACTTCGTATGAAAGCCATTCAAGTACAGATTTGAGTGAAGCTGAGATAGTGTGGTTGTGCTCAGGAGTGGCGATAATGACACCATCAGCACGTGTAATCTTGTTATACAAGAAACGCAATTGGAAGCTTTCGTCCCATTTTTCGTCTTGGTTAAACATTGGAACTTCGTCGATTTCAAGGACTTCTAATTCAAATTTGAATTTGAAATTGCGACGAATAAATTCCAAGAGTTTGCGGTTATATGATTGATCGTAGTTTGATCCAACAAGTCCAACAAATTTCATTCTTTCGATCTCCTATCTTACAAATTTTCCCAGTCAAATTCTTCTGCATCTTTGCGAAGCAATTCTTGTGCATTGCGCAATTTTTCAGTAATTTTCACAAAGATACGGAAGTCATCAAAGATGGCATCCAATTTCTTGATGACGTCAAGGTCAACCAAGTCGCCACTTGGGTTAAATGCTTGAAGAGAGTGTGAAAGCAAGAATTCATCTGGTAGAACATTTGCCTTGATTTCAGGAGCGTTCAAGATTTGACGAAGTTGCAATTGGGCACGAGATGAACCAAGTGTACCGTAAGAAGCACCAGTGATCATGATTGGTTTGTTCAAAAGTGGGTAGATACCGTAAGATAGCCAAGCAAGAGCGCTCATCAAAACTGCAGGGATAGAGTGGTCGTACTCAGGAGTACCGATAATCACACCATCAGCCTCTTCAATTTTAGCTGCAATCTCAAGAATTTCAGCTGGAAGTTGCTTATCTGCTGGTTTGTTGAAAACAGGGATATCCTTGATTTCAACGAGTTCAATTTCAGCTTTATCCGCAAAGTGTTTTTGCATGTATTGGAGCAATTGGCGGTTTGTAGAACGTTTAGAGTTCGTTCCAACAATGGCAATAAGTTTTAGCATGAGATTTCCTTTCTCTTTTTACATAATACAATTTTGAAGGCCTGAAGAACAAGCAAGGCGTCCCTCTTTGTCAATGAGGATGGCTTCAATACCATCTATACTTTCGACTTGCCAGAGGATAGAAGCGCTTCGTTCCCCGAATAGGCGAGTTGTCCAAATCTCACCATCAACGGATTTATCAGAGATAATCGTTAGGCTAGCGAGATCGGTTTCGACAGGGAATCCTGTCTCACTATCAAAGATATGGTGATAGTCTTTTTCATCTACTGTCAGGTGGCGTTCGTAGATACCTGAAGTGACAACGGATTTGTTAGAAGCAGGAATGGTTAGGAGATGATTGCCACGAGGATTTCGCGGATCTTGAATCCCAATCTGCCAGGCTTTCCCTTCTTTGGCTTGGTTGTTCCCGATGGTGAGGATATTTCCTCCGAGATTGATCAGGCAGAGGTGACACCGTGTTCTTTCAAATACTGGGCAACCTTATCTGCACTATAGCCCTTGGCTAAACAACCTAAATCAAGCTTCATTCCTTTCTTCTCTAAAAAGACAGTAGAGCTAGTCGGATCCAACTTGATAAAATGAGGGTCAACCAGAGGCAAGACAGCTTCGATTTCTTTAGAGTCTGGAAGCCGTGCATCTGCAAATCCGATTCGCCAGGTTTGAATCAAGGGACCAATGCTGATATTGAGATGGCTAGATGGAGCTAGACTATGTTCTAACCCAAGAGCAATCAGTTCAAATAAGTCAGGATGGACCTTAACAGGTTTGATTCCAGCCTGGTAATTGATTTCCATCAGTTCGGATTCTTGACTGTTGGCGTTGAAGCGGTATTCAAGTTCCTTGAGTAAATCAAAGGCTCCTTGAAGTAGGCAATCAGCCTGTTCATCTACTAATGAAATCGTGATCGTTGTTCCCATTAGCCGTTCAGAACGTGAATGAAGAGGCAAGCTACCAGCTCCTTTCTCTTTATAGGAAATCATTCAATATAAGGTCGTTAAAGAAAAATTAAACCCCTTACATTTTCTTTCCATGTATCTAGCATATCATAAAGTCAGCGTTTTCACAAATGAATTTTGACAAAAAGTCAAGAAATATGCTCAGAATTAATATGAAAACGATAGAAAAATTAGATTTATCAATGTTAAGTGTATTTTTTTCTGAAAAAAAGAGAATTCTGAGCAAATGCCTTGTAAACGCTAACAGTAAATGATATACTAGAAAGGTAAATCAAAAATTAAAGGTAGGAATTTTTCTATGAGTAAAATCGTTGTAGTTGGTGCTAACCACGCTGGTACAGCTTGTATTAATACGATGTTGGACAACTTCGGACATGAGAACGAAATCGTAGTATTTGACCAAAACTCAAATATTTCATTCCTTGGTTGTGGAATGGCGCTTTGGATCGGGGAACAAATTGATGGCCCAGAAGGTCTCTTCTACTCTGATAAAGAAAAATTGGAAGCAAAAGGTGCTAAAGTTTACATGAACTCACCAGTTCTTTCAATTGACTACGATAACAAAGTTGTTACTGCAGAAGTTGAAGGTAAAGAACACAAAGAGTCATATGACAAATTGATCTTTGCAACTGGTTCAACTCCAATCTTGCCTCCAATCGAAGGTGTTGAAATCGTTAAGGGCAACCGCGAATTCAAAGCGACTCTTGAAAATGTACAATTTGTTAAATTGTACCAAAACGCTGAAGAAGTTATTGAAAAACTTGAAGACAAGAGCAAACACCTTGAGCGCATTGCCGTTGTTGGTGGTGGTTACATCGGTGTAGAACTTGCTGAAGCTTTCGAGCGTCTTGGAAAAGAAGTGGTGCTTGTCGATATCGTAGACACAGTCTTGAACGGCTACTATGATAAAGATTTCACACAAATGATGGCGAAGAACTTGGAAGACAACAACATCCGCTTGGCACTTGGTCAAACAGTAAAAGCTATCCAAGGTGATGGTAAAGTTGAACGCTTGGTAACAGACAAAGAAACATTTGATGTGGATATGGTTGTTCTTGCAGTTGGTTTCCGTCCAAACACAGCTCTTGCTGATGGTAAGATTGAACTTTTCCGTAACGGTGCCTTCCTTGTAGACAAGAAACAAGAAACATCTATCCCAGGTGTATACGCTGTTGGTGACTGTGCGACTGTTTATGACAACGCTCGTAAAGACACTAGCTACATCGCGCTTGCTTCAAACGCTGTTCGTACTGGTATCGTTGGTGCTTATAACGCTTGTGGACACGAACTTGAAGGAATCGGTGTACAAGGATCAAACGGTATCTCAATCTACGGTCTTCACATGGTTTCAACTGGTTTGACTCTTGAAAAAGCTAAAGCTGCTGGCTACAACGCAACTGAAACAGGTTTTAACGATCTTCAAAAACCAGAATTTATGAAGCATGATAACCATGAAGTTGCCATCAAGATTGTTTTTGACAAAGACAGCCGCGAAATTCTTGGCGCTCAAATGGTATCACGTGATTCTGCTATCAGCATGGGAATCCACATGTTCTCACTTGCTATCCAAGAGCATGTAACCATTGATAAATTGGCTTTGACAGACCTATTCTTCTTGCCACATTTCAACAAACCATACAATTACATCACAATGGCTGCACTTACAGCTGAAAAATAAAATTTGATGAACTATCTGGCCTTAGGTTAAGGTCAGATAGTTTTTTATGTTACTGTACCCATACAGTTTTTGTTTTTCTATCTTGTACTTCATTCTAATCTGACATAAAATAAAATGGTAGCTACCAATACAAATGATGAGGATAAAGAAATGACTGAAAATCGTTATGAACTAAATAAAAACTTGGCACAGATGCTCAAAGGTGGGGTTATCATGGACGTTCAGAACCCTGAACAGGCTCGTATTGCGGAAGCTGCTGGTGCAGCTGCTGTCATGGCCTTGGAGAGGATTCCAGCTGATATTCGGGCAGTTGGCGGAGTTTCTCGTATGAGTGATCCAAAGATGATTAAGGAAATCCAAGAAGCGGTCAGTATTCCAGTGATGGCCAAGGTCAGAATTGGGCATTTTGTTGAAGCTCAGATTTTAGAGGCTATTGAGATTGACTATATCGATGAGAGTGAAGTGCTGTCTCCAGCAGACGATCGTTTCCATGTAGATAAGAAGGAATTTCAAGTTCCTTTTGTCTGTGGAGCTAAGGATTTGGGTGAAGCCTTGCGTCGTATCGCTGAAGGAGCTTCTATGATTCGCACAAAAGGAGAACCGGGGACAGGAGATATTGTTCAAGCCGTTCGTCATATGCGCATGATGAATCAAGAAATTCGCCGTATTCAAAATCTTCGCGAAGATGAACTTTATGTGGCTGCCAAGGACTTGCAAGTCCCTGTAGAATTGGTCCAATACGTTCATGAACATGGAAAATTGCCAGTTGTAAACTTCGCAGCTGGAGGTGTTGCAACACCAGCAGATGCTGCGCTGATGATGCAATTGGGGGCAGAGGGTGTCTTTGTTGGTTCAGGTATTTTCAAATCAGGCGACCCTGTTAAACGAGCAAGTGCTATTGTTAAGGCCGTAACCAACTACCAAAATCCCCAAATTCTGGCTCAAATCTCTGAAGATCTAGGGGAAGCCATGGTTGGTATCAATGAGAATGAAATCCAAATTCTTATGGCAGAGCGAGGAAAATAGATGAAAATCGGAATATTAGCCTTGCAAGGTGCCTTTGAAGAACATGCTAATGTGCTAGAAAAGTTAGGTGTTGTTAGTGTCGAAATCAGAAATTTAGATGATTTTCAACAACATCAGAGTGGCTTGGCGGGTTTGATATTACCTGGCGGTGAGTCTACAACCATGGGAAAGCTCTTACGAGACCAGAACATGCTGCTTCCCATCCGAGAAGCCATTCTATCTGGATTACCCGTTTTTGGGACCTGTGCAGGCTTGATTTTGCTGGCTAAGGAAATCACTTCTCAGGAAGAAAGTCATCTTGGAACCATGGATATAGTGGTTGAGCGCAATGCCTATGGGCGTCAACTAGGAAGTTTCTATACAGAGGCAGAATGTAAGGGAGTTGGCAAGATTCCAATGACCTTTATCCGCGGACCAATTATCAGCAATGTTGAAGAGGGTGTAGAAATCCTAGCAACAGTTGATGATCAAATCGTTGCAGCTCAAGAAAAAAATATGCTGGTGACCTCTTTTCATCCAGAATTGACAGATGATGTTCGCTTGCACCAGTACTTTATCAATATGTGTAAAGAAAAAAGTTGAGAAAAGATTCTCAACTTTTTTACATGTAATAAACAATGGCGATGTATTGGAGTGCAGATGCCGCTAGGATAAAGAGATGCCAAATCATGTGGAAATAAGGTTTTTTCTTAGCGTAAAATCCAGCTCCAACTGTATAACAGAGTCCGCCAGTTACCATGAGACTCCAGAAAATTGGTGTTGTTTGACTGATAATGGCAGGAATGATAGCCAGAACCAACCAGCCCATAATCAAATAAAGGGCAAGGCTGAATTTCTCATTGACCTTTTTAGCAAAGATTTTATAGAGGATGCCAAAGATGGTCGTTCCCCACTGAATAGCAATGATCAGATAGCCAAACCAGTTATTCATCAAAGTCAATACGACCGGCGTATAAGAGCCAGCGATAGCCACATAAATCATAGAATGATCGATGATTCGCAAGACGTATTTGTGGGTTGAACCGTAGGCCATAGAGTGGTAAATGGTTGATGAGAGGAACATGAGAAAGAGACTGATAACAAAGATAGAAACGCCAAAAGATGATAAAAATCCGTGTGCTTCATAACTATAGGTGGATGAAATAGGGAGCAAGATGAGCATGATAACGGCACCCACAGCATGGGTCACACTATTAGCAATTTCCTCTCCAAAACTGAGTTTTTTACTGAGTTTTAGACTGGTATTCATTGGATTTCCTCCTCTTCTTTGATAAGGATTAAGTCTAGAGTTTGATGATAGAGTTTAACCGTTTGACAGCTGGTTTGGATAATAGGATTTTCTGGATCAATCCCATGGTTCATGTAGTCCACAAAAGCATCGTAGAGCTGGTCTGAGCTCGCTTGAGTTTGTAGAGTATTGAGGGTCTGAGCGATTTCTTGGATCGAAAAGACAGACTTGAGAGTGGTGATGGCAATCAAACGGGCAATCTGTTTGCGTTGGTATTTTTTCTTGTCAGGCTTTGTCAGGTAACCATGTTTGACATAGTTATTGACCATGGATGCTGTTAGCCCCTTGTCCTTATCTGGAGAGACAGGGGCGCAGACTTGATTGACATAAAGCAAAACCTGATCCAGATAGAGATCAATGTTTGGAATGTCTTCCCATTTTGGTAGGAAAAGTTAGAATTCATTTCCAACTCCTTTTTATCTAGTTTCAATAACTAGATTATAAAATAATAAAAAACAAAAGTCAAGTTTCAACTGCTTGTAGAAAGCTTTAAATTATGCTATGATGAGAGAAACTAGTTAGAAATGAGGGGAAAAGATGGAGATTCGTTTAGCTTTTCCAAACGAAGTAGATGCGATTATGCAGGTGATGGAGGATGCCAAAAAGTGTTTAGCCAAGTCTGGTAGTGACCAGTGGCAAAATGACTATCCAAATGCCGACATCATTATTGATGATATCATCTCTGGTCAAGCCTATGTGGCCTTGGAAGAGGGAGAACTGTTAGCCTATGCTGCTGTGACCAAGAACCCAGAGGAAGCCTATGAAGCCATTTATGAAGGAAGTTGGCAGGGGGAAGAATCAGAATATCTGGTCTTTCACCGTATCGCTGTGGCAGCAGATGTCCAAGGACAAGGAGTTGCTCAGACTTTCCTAGAAGGCTTGATTGAAGGTTTTGATTATCTAGATTTTCGTTCAGATACGCATGCACAAAACAAGGCCATGCAGCATATCTTTGAAAAGCTAGGTTTCCAACAGGTTGGAAAAGTTCCAGTTGATGGAGAACGCTTGGCCTATCAGAAATTAAAAAAATGACGCAGAAAAAGTACGCAAAAATGCTCTACCCGTCGCCAATTGGGACCTTATCCTTAGTTGCTGACGAGCAATATCTGTATGGAATTTGGGTACAGGACCAAACTCATTTTGAGAGGGGAATCGCTGGAGATAGTATAGAAGTAGTTAAGAAACATCCTGTCCTAGACCAGGTTATTTCCTATTTAGATACTTACTTTGATGGATGTGCTCAAGATTTGTCTTCCTTACCTCTGGCTCCCATTGGAACGGATTTTGAAAAGCGAGTCTGGACTTACTTACAGTCCATTCCTTATGGTCAAACAGTAACTTACGGACAAATAGCTCAAGACTTGCAAGTAGCTTCTGCCCAAGCTATCGGCGGAGCAGTGGGGCGTAATCCTTGGTCCATCCTCGTACCCTGTCATCGTGTGCTGGGGTCAGGCAATCGCTTGACAGGCTATGCATCTGGAGTCGAAAAGAAAGCCTGGCTCTTGCAACATGAAGGTGCAGCATTTCAAGAAAATAAAAAATAGAAAGAAAAGAAGATGTTAGAATTTATCGAATACCCAAAATGTTCAACTTGTAAGAAAGCAAAAAATGAATTGGATCAACTTGGACTGGAATACCAAGCTGTCCACATCGTAGAAGAAACACCAAGTGAAGACGTGATTTTGAACTGGTTGGAAACTTCCGGTTTTGAAGTGAAACAATTTTTCAATACCAGCGGGATTAAATACCGTGAACTGGGCTTGAAAGATAAGGTGGGAAGTTTGTCAAAACAAGAAGCAGCCAAGCTTCTAGCCAGTGATGGCATGTTATTGAAACGTCCAATTTTGGTGGAGAATGGTGCTGTTAAACAAATTGGCTATAGAAAGACCTATGAGAACTTAGGTTTGAGATAGTTTTTATTTATCTCCTTGATAGGTAAAATATATAGCCTCCCTGTTTTAAAGTGTGATAAACTAGAAGATAGACAAAGTCTTAGTAGCCCGCCCGTAGCAAATAATTTGCTTGCGAGCAGAAGTATGATAGAATGAATCATTATCAGGAGAGGATGTTTTTATGACTGTTACAACATTTTTAGCATCAGATTGGTACCAAAGTTTGATGCAACTCATTCCGGATGGTAAGCTCTTTAGTTTGCGTTCGGTCTTTGATGGAATTCCAAGGATTGTCCAACAACTGCCTACAACCTTGATGTTGACGCTTGGAGGTGCACTCTTTGGTTTGCTACTTGCCCTAATTTTTGCCATTGTTAAGATCAATCGTGTTAAGATTCTATATCCTTGCAGGCCTTTTTCGTCAGCTTCTTAAAAGGTACCCCAATCCTAGTTCAACTTATGTTGACCTACTACGGAATTCCTTTGGCACTGAAAGCTATCAACCAACAATGGGGAACTGGTCTCAATATCAATGCGATTCCAGCAGCGCTTTTTGCGATTGTGGCCTTTGCTTTTAATGAGGCGGCTTATGCAAGTGAAACGATTCGTGCGGCCATCCTTTCTGTTAATCCCGGTGAAATTGAGGCGGCACGCAGTTTGGGTATGACGCGAGCGCAAGTTTATCGTCGCGTGATTATTCCAAATGCGGCGGTAGTTGCGACACCGACTTTGATTAATTCCCTTATCGGTTTGACCAAGGGAACTTCTCTAGCCTTTAGCGCAGGTGTTGTGGAGGTCTTTGCCCAAGCTCAGATTTTAGGTGGAGCAGATTACCGCTATTTTGAACGCTTCATCTCCGTTGCTCTCGTTTACTGGGTGGTCAATATCGGAATTGAAAGCCTCGGCCGTTTCATCGAGAGAAAAATGGCTATCTCAGCACCGGATACAGTGTCTACAGATGTGAAAGGAGACCTTCGTTAATGATTAAGATTTCGAATTTAAGCAAATCCTTTTCAGGACAGACAGTCTTGGATCATCTGAACTTGGAAATCCAAAAAGGGGAGGTAGTGGCTTTGATTGGTTCATCTGGAGCTGGGAAATCAACCTTTCTTCGAAGTTTAAACTATCTTGAAACTCCAGATAGTGGAACGATTCAGATTGACAATTTTAAAGTTGATTTTTCTCAGATTAGCCAAGAAGAGATCCTAACCCTTCGTCGCAAGTTGTCCATGGTTTTCCAACAGTTTAATTTGTTTGAACGCCGAACTGCTCTTGACAATGTCAAGGAAGGTTTGATTGTCGTTAAAAAATTATCGGACGAGGAAGCAACAAAAATCGCTAAGGAAGAGTTGGCCAAGGTTGGTCTTTCTGACCGTGAAAACCATTACCCTCGCCACTTATCAGGTGGGCAAAAGCAACGGGTTGCCCTCGCGCGTGCGCTTGCTATGAAACCAGATGTCTTGCTCTTGGACGAACCCACTTCAGCCCTCGACCCAGAATTGGTCGGTGAGGTAGAAAAGTCTATTGCTGATGCTGCCAAGTCAGGTCAGACCATGATTTTGGTCAGTCACGATATGTCTTTTGTAGCCCAAGTGGCAGACAAGGTTTTATTCCTAGATAAAGGAAAAATCATCGAGTCCGGCACCCCGGATGAAATCATCAATCATCCGAAAGAAGAACGAACAAAAGAATTCTTCGCTAGTTACAAACGGACTTATATTTGATATAATAGAAAAAAGGAAAACTCAGTTAGTTGGACTAGCTGAGTTTACTCTTTAAAAAAGATAGAAACGAGAGAGATCATGCTACTGCATCTATTTTCTTTGTATTTCGAGAGTTTGATCTTAACGGCCATCCTTGTCGTGATTTTTCTGGGGATTTGGATTGGGTTGAGAGCCATGTCTGGTGTGGACAAGACAGCCAAAGCTCGCCAAGCTCATCTCTATGATATGATTATGATTGGAGTTTTGGTCGTTCCGGTGTTATCCTTTGCCGTCATGAGTTTGCTCTTGGTTTTCAAGGCATAATCCTTGCGTGGCTAGCAAGAATGAGTTAGAATAAAGATAGTTACAACAAGAAAGAAGGAATCGAAATGTACGATACGATTATTGTCGGTGCTGGACCTGCGGGAATGACCGCTGCCTTATATGCCGCTCGCAGCAATCTGAAAGTGGCTTTGATTGAAGGTGGTCTGCCAGGCGGGCAAATGAACAACACATCTGATATTGAAAACTATCCAGGTTATGCCAACATCAGTGGACCTGAATTGGCTGAAAAGATGTTTGAACCACTTGAAAACCTTGGAGTGGAGCATCTTTATGGCTATGTTGAAAATATTGAAGACAAGGGTGACTATAAGAAGGTAATCACTGATGATCAAGTTTACGAAACCCGTACTGTCATCGTGGCAACTGGGTCAAAACACCGTCTCTTAGGGGTTCCCGGAGAAGAAGAACTGAACAGTCGCGGTGTTTCTTATTGTGCGGTCTGTGATGGAGCTTTCTTCCGTGATCAAGACTTGCTCGTAGTTGGTGGTGGAGATTCAGCGGTAGAAGAAGCTCTCTTCTTGACTCGCTTTGCCAAGTCCGTCACTATTGTTCACCGTCGAGATGAACTTCGTGCCCAAAAGGTTTTGCAAGATCGTGCCTTTGCTAATGAGAAAGTCAACTTTATCTGGGATTCTGTTGTCAAGGAAATCAAAGGTGAAAACCGAGTAGAATCTGTCGTATTTGAAAATGTAAAAACGGGTCAAGTGACAGAGCAAGCCTTCGGTGGTGTCTTTATCTATGTCGGTTTGGATCCTGTTAGCGATTTTGTTAAAGAATTGAATATTCAAGACCAGGCAGGCTGGATTGTGACAGATAATCACATGAAAACTGCCGTTGACGGTATCTTTGCAGTTGGAGATGTTCGCCAGAAAGACCTTCGCCAAGTAACAACAGCAGTTGGAGATGGGGCTATCGCTGGTCAAGAAGCCTATAAATTTATCACAGAACATAGTTAAGAAAAAAGTTTCCAATCAAGTGATTGGAAACTTTTTTTATAGTCGGTTTCGGAAAACTTCGTACATGAGAATGGCTGCAGCAACACTTGCATTGAGGCTTTGAACATGTCCATTCATAGGAATGGTAATCATCTCATCGACCTGTTTTTTGATGTTGCTGGAGATGCCTTTTCCTTCATTTCCGATGATGAGGGCGATTTTCCCTTTTGTATTCCACTTGTGGCAAGGAGTACCGTTCATATCCGTTCCAAAGGTCCAGAAGCCTTCAGCCTTGAGTTTGTCTAGGGTTTGACTGAGGTTGGTCACTCGCGCAATCGGTACGTGCTCAATAGCACCTGTGGCCGTTTTGGCAACAACAGGAGTTACACCGACAGCGCGGTGTTTGGGGATAATGACTCCTGAAACATTGGTCGCATCAGCTGTTCGCAAGATTGAACCCAGATTATGAGGGTCAGTTAGACCATCCAGAATCAATAAAAGTGGATTTTCTTCTTGACGTGTTTTTGCAAGGATGTGATCCAGCTCACTATAGGCAAATTCGGACACTCGTAGAACAAAACCTTGGTGGACAGCGCCTTCAGTCATCTCAGACAGGGATTTTTTTGAAGTCCAAGAAATGGATACCTTCTTTTCTGTAGCCAGTTCCTTGACTTTTTCAACATTCTTACCTCGAAGATCTTCTTGGAGGTAAAGTTTATTTCCAGTGTTTGCAAGGAGGGCTTCTGTAACGGCGTGGACGCCATAGACAATATCATTTGTTTTCATGCCTCTATTATAACACAAAACCCCGTCTTGCAACGGGATTTTCTTTATTCAAGGATGAGGAGTCCATCTTTGACAGCAAATGGATCTTTTTCATTGATACGATCGTAAAACATGATTCCGTTTAGATGATCAATTTCATGTTGGACAACGATAGAGTTGTAACCTTTGAGCTTGATTCGGTGTTTTTCGCCATCCTTGTCAAAGTAATCAACAGTGACACGGGCATGACGGACAACATAGCCAGGCACATTTCGGTCAACAGATAGGCAACCTTCTCCTTCGCCAAGAGCAGCGTCCTGAACAGAGTGAGAGACGATTTTTGGATTGTACATAATGGCTTGCAAGTCGTAGGCTTCCTGAGGAGTTTCACCTTCTTCTACAATATTTGGGACCAAAACGGCAATAATGCGTTTTGAGATATCGAGTTGGGGAGCAGCCAATCCAACACCACCGCGGAGCCCCATTTTCTCAGCCATAACAGGATCTTGGGAATGTTTGAGGAATTGCATCATCTTTTCGCCAAGGATGATTTCCTGGTCAGACAGTGGGAAAGTGACCTCCTCAGCAACTGCGCGAAGCGTCGGATTCCCCTCGCGGATAATATCGTTCATATCAATTAAGTGAGCAGCTTTTGTAATACGTTCTATTGCAGACATTTTCTCTCCTTTCATTACCTCTACATGATAACACAAAATAGGTTAGAAAGAAAGTCGCAGAAGTTCCTAAAAAATAATATAATAAACGGTATTCCTCTTTTGTCTGTGGTATAATAAAAGAAAAGACTCGCAGTAAAAGCAAGGGGAATAAAGATGGAAAAGCGACAAGATAGACGGTCTCAGGGCTCTCTTTATGGGGTGTGGAGAACTAGTGTGGATTTCTTTCGGAATTATAAATCCTGGACCAATGCCCAGTTTATTATTGTGTTATTGCTTGCAGTTGCCTTATCCATGGGGGGGAACTTATTAGTTCGAGCAGTACAAAGTAGTAAGGGAACGAGTCCTAGTAGTCAAACTATTGATTCTGCAAGTACATCTGGTCAATCCAAGGAAGATCAGTCTGGTGAAACGACGGCGCGTATCATGGCAAATGGTGACCTTCTTTATCATATCCCCATCTACCGAACAGCTCTTAAAGAAGATGGAACCTATGATTTCCATGAAAATTTTGAGTATGTAAAACCCTGGCTCAAACAAGCGGATTTAGTGCTTGGTGACTTTGAAGGAACGGTGAACAAGGACCACTACTTGGCAGGTTATCCTCTCTTTAATGCACCAGGGGAAGTCATGGATGCGATCAAGGATGCAGGCTACCAAGTTCTAGACTTGGCTCATAATCACATCTTGGATTCGCAGATAGAGGGAGTTGTTTCAACGGCTCAAGCTATTGAAAAGGCTGGAATGACACCCATCGGAGTCTACACACATGAATCCCGAGACCAAGCACCTATAGTCATCAAGGAAGTCAATGGTATCAAGGTAGCTCTCCTGGCCTATTCTTACGGTTTTAATGGCATTGAGCAGTATATCTCTCAAGAGGACTATAATCGCTATCTTTCTGATTTGAATGAAGATAAGATGAAGGCGGAAATCGAGCGTGCTGAGAAGGAAGCGGATATTACTGTCATCATGCCTCAGATGGGAATTGAGTACCAACTAGAACCAACGGAAGAACAGAAAACACTGTACCATAAGATGATTGACTGGGGAGCCGATATTATCTTTGGAGGGCATCCTCACGTCGTTGAACCTGCTGAAACAGTTGAAAAAGATGGTGATAAAAAACTGATCATCTACTCCATGGGGAATTTCCTCTCAAATCAACGCATTGAAACCATGCAAGACGAGGAAAATGCCAAGTGGACGGAGCGCGGTGTTCTCATGGATGTGACCATTAAGAAAAAAGATGGAAAGACAAGGATTGAAACTGCCAAAGCGCATCCGACTTGGTCAA
Organism: Streptococcus sp. DBCMS; assembly: GCA_000831085.1. Classification (GTDB taxonomy): domain Bacteria; phylum Bacillota; class Bacilli; order Lactobacillales; family Streptococcaceae; genus Streptococcus. The sequence goes on along the minus strand of JXRG01000002.1, from coordinate 48,660 downwards.
TCGAACACCCAAAGGAACTTACTCTCCAGAAGGCTATCCGCTCTTCCTCTATCAGACCTATATCCTAGAGGACTTCATCGAGGGGGGCAGTCACCGTGACAAGTTGGACGAGGCGACTAAGGAACGAATTGACACGGCCTATAAAGAAATGAATGATCATGTAGGGTTGAAGTGGTAGGTGCTCACCCTAAAGGAGATATGATGACGATTAAACTAATTGCGACAGACATGGATGGAACCTTGCTAGACCCGAGAGGTCAGCTAGATCTGCCCCGCTTGGAAAAGATTTTAGATCAGCTGGATCAAAGGGATATCCGTTTTGTCATTGCGACAGGGAATGAAGTTCACCGTATGAGGCAATTACTGGAGCACTTGGCGAGTAGAGTAGTTCTAGTCGTTGCCAATGGGGCACGTATTTTTGAAAACAATGAACTGATTCAAGCGCAGATTTGGGATGATGCTATGGTTGACAAGGCTCTCCTTCATTTTAAAGGGAGGGAGTGTCGAGATCAGTTCGTCGTTACCAGTATGAATGGGAGTTTTGTCAAGGAAGGAACGGTTTTTACAGACCTGGAAAAATTTATGACTCCAGAGATGATTGAAAAACTTTACCAAAGGACAAATTTTGTGGATGAGCTAAACTCAGACCTCTTCGGTGGAGTGTTAAAGATGAGCATGGTTGTTGGTGAAGAACGTTCTAGTTCAGTTTTGCAGGAAATTAATGATTTATTTGATGGTCGTGTAAGAGCTGTTTCTAGCGGTTATGGCTGTATTGATATCCTGCAAGCTGGTGTTCACAAGGCTTGGGGATTGGAAGAATTACTCAAGCGCTGGGATTTGACATCAGAACAAATCATGGCTTTTGGTGATAGTGAAAACGATGTCGAAATGTTAGAGCTGGCTGGCATTGCCTATGCGATGGAAAATGCAGCTGATGAGGTCAAGGCAGTTGCGACTGCCCTAGCACCAGCTAACAGCCAGGCGGGCGTTTATCAAGTTCTAGAGAATTGGTTAGAGAAAGAGGGATAGGGTGGCAGTACAGTTATTAGAGAATTGGCTCCTAAAAGAGCAGGCAAAGATTCAAACCAAGTATCGTGAATTGAATCAAGTATCTGTTCTAGAGCCAGATATCATCTTTATTGGTGATTCGATAGTGGAGTATTACCCTCTTCAAGAGTTGTTGGGAACTGCCAAGACGATTGTTAATCGTGGTATCCGAGGCTACCAGACGGGACTTTTATTAGAGAATTTGGATGCCCATCTTTATGGTGATGCTGTCGATCAAATTGTTCTCCTAATTGGGACAAACGATATCGGAAAAGATATTCCCATGAATGAAGCCCTGGATAATCTTGAAGGTGTGATTCAATCGCTTAACCGAGATTATCCGCTGTCACAAATAAAGCTTCTTTCTATTCTGCCAGTCAATGAAGGAGAAGAATACAAGCAGACAGTATATATTCGTACCAATGAAAAGATTAGAGAATGGAATCAAGCCTATGAGGCTCTAGCCTCCGCCTATATGCAAGTAGATTTTCTACCAATTTATGATAGTTTGACAGATTCAGAAGGACAACTTAAATCAGCCTATACAACGGATGGTCTCCATCTGAGTGTAGCTGGTTATCAAGCCTTATCAGAAGTCTTAAAAGGGTGTCTTTTCTAAAGAAACGGCTTGATTTTGCATTTTTTGTGAAGATAGGTTATAATAGTTCTAACATCCTGGGGTCGTTACGGATTCGACAGGCATTATGAGGCATATTTTGCAACCCGTGTGGCGACGTAAACGCTCAGTTAAATATAACTGCAAAAAATAACACTTCTTACGCTCTAGCTGCCTAAAAACCAGCAGGCGTGACCTGATTTGGATTGCTCGTGTTCAATGACAGGTCTTATGATTAGCGAGATACGATTAAGCCTTGTCTAGTGGTTTGATAAGAGATTAATAGACTCGCAGTTCCTAGACTTGAGTTATGTGTCGAGGGACTGTTAAAACAATACATAACCTATGGCTGTAGACAAATATGTTGGCAGGTGTTTGGACGTGGGTTCGACTCCCACCGGCTCCATTATGAACAGGTATACAGTAGATTTTTTCCAAATTGTATCCTTTGTTGTATCCTATTTATTCTAGTGTGTTAGTGGAGAATTACTCAAGAGGCTGAAGAGGACGGTTTGCTAAATCGTTAGGTCGGGTAACTGGCGCGGGGTTCGAATCCCCCATTCTCCGTTAGATAAACCCAGTGTTTTTCTAAACAACTATCCTTGGAGGTAGTCTCCAAGAGTAAATTTTCATAATGAGGTGAAACATGAAAAAGATCAAGTTACTAAGTATCTTAGCACTTTCGACGGTTGTCTTGGGTGCATGTTCTGTATTTTCTAATCAGTCATCTGAGGCTTCTTCTGATAACAAGGAGAAAACGGAACAAGTTGAGAAGAAAGATGAAGCAGCAGAAGTTAAAGAAAAAGTTACAAAAGATGCTGAAATTCTCTTAGACTCAGTTCTCACTAGCGACTCTAGTCGATTTAAGAAGATTTATGGCGAAACCTATGAAAAATGGACTGAGGCCATTTTTGCAGTGCAAACAAGTGAAAAAATCAAAGAAGAAGGGCTTTCACCTGCATCTACCTACTCAGTACAATGGCACAAAGATTTTCCTGTAGAAACACCAGAAGAAACGATTTCAGGTTTCTTGAAGATGAAACGCAAGTTATTCCAAGATATCGGTTCTTACACTGTTAAAGATGTGAAGGTTGATGAATCAGGCAATACTGCGACTGTTACTTTTAACTCTAAGAAGTTGCATTCTAAAGGGTTGACTTCATCAATTCGAGAAGTTCTAACAATTCTTATTGGTGGTATCGATAACCTAGGTAAGTACAACCAAGCTGGTTCAAACGTCGACATCAAGCGTTACCAAACATTGGTGACATATTGGATTTACGAACACCTCTTCAGAAAAGATTTTGCTACCTACAGTGATGTAGATGCTGAAGCTGCTCTTACACCTCTTACTACTGGAGATTTTGATACAGAAATCAAACTAACCAAGGATAAGGATGGAAACTGGCTGATTTCTCAAGAAGATTATCGTACTTTATCAACTGAGTTAATGGATACTACTGAGGGATATGATAAGATTGATCGTAAGAACTCTACAAAATCTAAGAGCAAATCAACAGACAAGTCTTCTGATAAATCTTCAGATAAATCCACTGATAAATCAACAGACAAATCTTCAGATAAAAAAGATAAAAGCAATATCTAATCCTAAGATTTAAAAGAAAAACAAGTAGTCTTAATAAACTACTTGTTTTTTTATGAATTAGGATAGGGAAGGATACAGACAAATATGGTGTGATAGTTAGAGCAACTCAGCCTTTCATTTCTAGATATTGTTCTTAGAACGATAAAAAAACTGCGTTGAGGTGCAGTTTTTCTTTTTTCTACGGAAGACATGGGATTCGAACCCACGCACGCTGTTACACGCCTACCGCGTTTCCAACACGGCCTCTTAAGCCTCTTGAGTAATCTTCCAATACTTACTCAAATAGTCTACCATAAAGCCACTTATCTTGCAATAAAAATTTTGGAAATAAGAAAAATGATAGAATTTGAAAGAAAATGATAAAAAATGCTTGACTTTGATAAAAATTGTGCTAGAATGAATAGTGTAAACGATAACAGGAGGTGATTTGGTGTTAAAAACTGAGCGGAAGCAACTGATTTTAGAGGAGTTAAATCAACATCATGTAGTTTCCCTAGAAAAATTGGTTAGTCTATTAGAAACATCAGAATCAACGGTACGAAGAGATTTGGACGAGTTGGAGGCGGAAAACAAGCTTCGCCGTGTACATGGTGGAGCAGAATTGCCCCACTCCTTGCAGGAAGAAGAAACCATCCAAGAAAAATCTGTCAAAAACCTTCAAGAGAAGAAGCTACTGGCTCAGAAAGCAGCCTCTCTTATCAAGGAACAAGATGTTATCTTTATCGATGCTGGAACGACAACTGCTTTTTTAATCAAGGAATTGGTTAATAAGAATATCACAGTTGTGACCAACTCCATTCACCATGCGGTTCAGTTGGTTGAAAAACAGATTCCAACTGTCATGGTTGGAGGAAGTGTCAAGATGGCAACAGATGCATGTATTGGCGGTGTTGCTCTTAACCAAATTAATCAATTGCACTTTGACCGTGCCTTTATTGGGATGAATGGTGTGGACGATGGTTATTATACGACTCCAGATATGGAGGAGGGAGCTGTGAAGCGTGCTATTTTAGAGAATGCCAAACAAACCTATGTCTTGGTTGATTCGTCAAAGATTGGTCAAACTTGCTTTGCCAAGGTAGCACCACTCAAACGCGCTATCGTTATCACAAGTCAAGGGCATGAGCTCTTGCAGGCTATTAAGGAGAAAACGGAGGTAATAGAAGTATGATTTATACAGTCACACTCAATCCATCCATTGACTATATCGTTCGCTTAGACCAAGTTCAAGTCGGCAGTGTCAATCGTATGGACAGTGATGATAAGTTTGCTGGTGGGAAAGGAATTAATGTCAGTCGTGTTTTGGAGCGTTTGGATATTCCTAATACTGCGACTGGATTTATTGGAGGATTTACTGGTAAATTTATCACTGATACTCTGGCAAAAGAAGAAATCGAGACTCGTTTTGTCCAAGTAGCAGAAGATACGCGCATCAATGTCAAGATTAAAGCAGACCAAGAAACAGAAATCAACGGGACTGGTCCAAATGTTGAGCCTGAACAACTTGAAGAGTTAAAAGCCATTCTTTCTAGTCTGACAGCAGAAGACACGGTTGTGTTTGCGGGTTCGAGTGCTAAAAACCTAGGAAATGTTATCTACAAGGATTTGATTGCATTGACACGCAAGACTGGTGCGCAAGTCGTTTGTGACTTTGAAGGACAGACCTTGATTGATAGTTTGGACTATCAGCCACTTTTGGTTAAACCAAATAATCACGAGCTTGGAGCTATCTTTGGAGTGAAACTCGAAAGTTTAGATGAAATCGAGAAATATGCTCGTCAGTTACTGACCAAAGGAGCTCAAAACGTCATTATCTCTATGGCTGGTGACGGTGCCCTTCTTGTCACATCTGAGGGAGCTTACTTTGCTAAACCAATCAAGGGAACAGTGAAAAATTCAGTCGGAGCTGGTGACTCTATGGTTGCTGGATTTACAGGTGAGTTTGTCAAATCAAAAGACGCAGTAGAAGCTTTCAAATGGGGAGTAGCTTGCGGAACAGCAACTACCTTCTCGGATGACTTGGCAACAGCAGAATTTATTAAAGAAACATATAAAAAAGTTGAGGTAGAAAAACGATGAAAATTCAAGACCTATTGAGAAAAGATGTCATGTTGCTGGATTTGCAAGCAACTGAAAAAACAGCTGTCATTGAAGAGATGATTAAAAGCTTGGTAGATCACGGTTGTGTGACAGATTTTGAAACCTTTAAAGAAGGCATTTTAGCGCGTGAAGCTCTCACTTCCACTGGTTTGGGTGATGGAATCGCTATGCCTCACAGCAAAAACTCTGCTGTCAAAGAAGCAACGGTTCTCTTTGCTAAGTCAAACAAGGGTGTTGACTATGAAAGCTTGGATGGGCAACCAACAGACCTCTTCTTCATGATTGCAGCTCCAGAAGGTGCCAATGACACTCACTTAGCAGCCTTAGCAGAATTGTCTCAATTCTTGATGAAAGATGGTTTCGCTGAAAAACTTCGTCAAGTAACATCTGCTGACCAAGTCATTGAACTCTTTAACCAAGCTTCAGAAAAAGCTGAGAAACCTGTTCAAGTACCTGCTAATGACTCTGGCGACTTTATCGTAGCTGTTACAGCTTGTACGACAGGGATTGCCCACACATACATGGCTCAAGAAGCCCTTCAAAAAGTGGCTGCTGAAATGGGTGTTGGGATCAAGGTTGAAACCAACGGTGCAAGTGGTGTTGGAAATCAACTAACTGCAGAAGATATCCGTAAGGCTAAAGCAGTTATCATCGCAGCTGACAAGGCTGTTGAGATGGATCGTTTCGATGGAAAACCTTTGGTTAACCGTCCAGTTGCAGACGGTATCCGTAAGACAGAAGAGTTGATTAACTTGGCTCTTTCAGGAGATGCTGAAATCTACCGTGCTGCTAATGGAGCAAAAGCTGCAACAGCATCTAATGAAAAACAAAGTATCGGTGGTGCCTTCTACAAACACTTGATGAGTGGTGTATCACAAATGTTGCCATTCGTTATCGGTGGTGGTATCATGATTGCCCTTGCCTTCTTAATCGACGGAGCTTTTGGTGTGCCACAGGATAGTCTTGGCAATCTCGGTTCCTACCATGAGCTCGCTTCCATGTTCATGAAAATTGGTGGCGCAGCCTTTGGCTTGATGCTTCCAGTTTTTGCAGGATACGTAGCCTACTCTATCGCTGAAAAACCTGGTTTGGTCGCTGGTTTTGTGGCTGGTGCCATTGCCAAAGAAGGTTTTGCCTTTGGTAAAATTCCTTATGCCGCAGGTGGTGAAGCAACTTCAACTCTTGCAGGTGTCTCATCTGGTTTCCTAGGTGCCCTTGTTGGTGGATTTATCGCAGGTGCTTTAGTTCTTGCCATCAAGAAATACGTTAAAGTTCCTCGTTCACTTGAAGGCGCTAAATCAATCCTTCTCTTGCCGCTTTTTGGAACAATCTTGACAGGATTTGTTATGTTGGCTGTTAACATCCCGATGGCAGCAATCAACACTGCTATGAATGACTTCCTAGGCGGTCTTGGAGGAGGTTCAGCTGTCCTTCTCGGTATAGTTCTTGGTGGAATGATGGCTGTTGACATGGGTGGACCTGTCAATAAAGCAGCCTATGTCTTTGGTACAGGTACGCTTGCAGCGACTGTTTCCTCAGGTGGTTCTGTAGCCATGGCAGCAGTTATGGCGGGAGGAATGGTTCCACCACTTGCTATCTTTGTCGCAACCCTTCTTTTCAAAGATAAATTTACTAAAGAAGAACGCAACTCTGGTTTGACAAACATCATCATGGGCTTGTCATTTATCACTGAGGGAGCAATTCCTTTTGGTGCAGCAGACCCAGCTCGTGCGATTCCTAGCTTCATCCTTGGTTCAGCAGTAGCCGGTGGACTCGTTGGTCTTGCAGGAATCAAACTCATGGCGCCACACGGAGGAATCTTCGTCATCGCTCTTACTTCAAATGCGCTTCTCTACCTTGCATTTGTCTTGGTTGGAGCAATTGTAAGTGGTGTGGTTTATGGTTACCTACGCAAGCCACAAGCATAAAATGGATTAGAATAGAAAGATTGTTACCATTTGGTGCAATCTTTTTCTCTATTCGAAATGGCTGTGAAATATGGTATAATAAAAGAATGGCAAACAAGAATACTACAAAAACAAGACGGAGACCGTCTAAAGCAGAACTTGAAAGAAAACAGGCTATTCAGAGGATGCTGATTTCCTTAGGAATTGCCTTATTGTTGATTATTGCAGCCCTCAAACTCGGAGCGGCAGGTGTCACTCTTTACAATCTCATTCGACTGGTGGTTGGAAGTTTGGCTTATGTGGCCATTGGTGCCCTTCTTATTTATCTTTTTCTATTTAAATGGATCCGCAAGCAAGAGGGACTTCTATCAGGATTTCTCTGTATCTTCGCTGGCTTGCTCTTGATTTTTGAGGCCTACTTGGTATGGAAATATGGCTTGGAGCAGTCAGTTTTAAAAGGGACCTTGTCTCAAGTTATGACGGACCTGACTGGTATGCGAGTGACTAGCTTCGCTGGTGGAGGCTTGCTTGGTGTTGGACTTTATATCCCCATTGCCTTTCTTTTCTCCAATATCGGCTCTTACTTTATTGGGGTTCTCTTGATTCTAGTTGGAATTCTTCTAGTTAGTCCTTGGTCTATTTATGATGTTGCAGCCTTTATTGGAGCGCAGTTCAGATCCTTCATGGAAAAGCAGGAACAGAGAAAACAGGAACGTTTCATCAAGAGAGAAGAAGAAAAGGCACGTCAAGAAGCTGAAGAAGCAGCAAGAATTCAGAGAGAACAAGAAGAGCAGGATGCACTACCGCTTCCTCCTGTAGATCCTGAAACGGGAGAAATCTTATCAGAAGTACCAGTCTACGATCTCCCCCCAATTCCTGAGGAAGAATGGATTGAACCGGAGATTATACTTCCTCAAGCTGACTTTGACGTTCCAGATGTGGAAGAAGACTTTGAGGATGAAGAGATGCAGGTTGATTTTTCTGCCAAGGAAGCCCTTGAATACAAACTGCCAAGCTTGCAACTCTTTGCGCCAGATAAACCCAAAGACCAGTCCAAGGAAAAGAAGATTGTTCGAGAAAATATCAAAATCCTAGAAGAAACCTTTGCCAGCTTTGGTATCAAGGTAACAGTGGAACGGGCTGAAATCGGCCCATCTGTTACTAAGTATGAAGTCAAGCCAGCCGTTGGTGTGCGGGTTAACCGCATTTCCAATCTGGCAGACGACTTAGCGCTTGCTCTAGCGGCCAAGGATGTTCGGATTGAGGCTCCAATACCTGGTAAATCCTTAGTCGGGATTGAGGTTCCTAACTCTGAAATTGCGACCGTTTCCTTCCGTGAGCTCTGGGAACAGTCTCAGACTAAACCAGAAAATCTCCTCGAAATTCCTCTAGGGAAGGCAGTTAATGGAACTGCTCGTACCTTTGACCTTTCCAAGATGCCTCACCTACTTGTTGCAGGTTCGACGGGATCAGGGAAGTCAGTCGCAGTTAACGGTATTATCGCGAGCATTCTGATGAAAGCAAGACCCGACCAGGTCAAGTTTATGATGGTCGATCCTAAGATGGTTGAGTTATCGGTTTACAATGACATTCCTCATCTCTTGATTCCAGTTGTGACTAATCCACGTAAGGCCAGCAAGGCCCTGCAAAAAGTCGTGGATGAGATGGAAAACCGTTATGAACTCTTTGCCAAGGTTGGTGTGCGAAATATCGCTGGTTACAATGCCAAGGTTGAGGAATTTAATAGCCAGTCTGAGTACAAACAAGTACCCCTGCCTTTGATTGTTGTCATTGTTGATGAGTTGGCAGACCTCATGATGGTGGCTAGCAAGGAAGTAGAAGATGCCATCATTCGTCTCGGACAGAAGGCGCGTGCCGCAGGGATTCATATGATTCTCGCAACGCAGCGCCCATCGGTTGATGTCATTTCTGGTCTCATCAAGGCCAATGTCCCTTCTCGTGTGGCATTTGCAGTTTCATCAGGTACAGATTCACGAACCATCTTGGATGAAAATGGGGCTGAAAAACTGCTTGGTCGAGGAGACATGCTCTTTAAACCAATCGATGAAAATCACCCAGTCCGTCTGCAAGGGTCCTTTATCTCGGATGATGATGTTGAACGCATCGTAAACTTCATCAAGGCTCAGGCGGATGCGAACTACGATGAGAGTTTTGACCCAGGAGATGTCCCTGAAAATGAAGGAGATTTTTCTGATGGTGAAGCTGGTGGCGATCCGCTTTTTGAAGAAGCTAAGGCTTTGGTTATCGAAACCCAGAAAGCTAGCGCTTCGATGATTCAGCGTCGTTTGTCAGTTGGATTTAATCGTGCGACCCGCCTTATGGAAGAACTCGAAATGGCAGGTGTCATCGGTCCAGCTGAAGGAACCAAACCACGAAAAGTATTGCAACAATAAAAAAGCTTCTTTCCAAATATGGAAGGAAGCTATTTTAGTGACTACTGGTTCGTTTTAGTTTCAGAACTCGTCGTATTTGACTGTGTTCCGTTATCGCTTGTTTCTTTTGTTGAGGAAGGTGTAGAAGAATCCTGAGTTGTTGTTTTCTTCTCTTCTTTTTTCTCCTCTTTCTTGTTGGATTGAGGAGTTTCTTCTTGCGTGGTATTTTCTTTAGTGGAAGTGTTGTCCCTGTTAGGTGTAGTATTTTCCTGAGGGGATTCCTTTTGAATCTCCTTGACAACAGTTGTTTGGGTTGTCGTCGGTTCTTTTTTGTTGTTTTTGTTATTATCCATGGCGTTCATAATGGTGATAGTAGCGGTGATTAGGCCAAGGATACTACCGATGGTAGCAATCGTTTTTTGAAAGACAGTAAATCCCTTTTTGATGTGTTCTGTTTTTGGTTTTGAAGTTCTACGATAGTTAGACATGATACTCTCCTTTAATTATGATTTATTATACCTCATTTCTTTAAAAAAATCTTAAAAAAAGAGAAACCTCCCTTTCTTGTCGCAGGTCTCTTTTCGTGATACAATAGAAGGAGTGATTTTAGAAAGCGTGAGAAAACATGATCTACTTTGATAATTCGGCGACAACTAAGCCTTATCCTGAAGCACTTGAAACCTACATGCAGGTTGCTTCAAAAATTGTAGGAAATCCGTCTAGTCTCCATCGTTTGGGAGATCAGGCAACACGAATTTTAGATGCTTCCCGACAGCAAATTGCAGATTTGATTGGGAAGAAGAGTGATGAAATTTTCTTTACCTCAGGTGGAACAGAAGGAGATAACTGGGTCATCAAGGGTGTGGCCTTTGAAAAATCCCAGTTTGGCAAGCACATCATCGTATCAGCTATTGAGCATCCAGCAGTCAAGGAGTCAGCTCTCTGGCTGAAAAATCAAGGTTTTGAAATAGATTTTGCTCCAGTTGATGAGAAAGGATTTGTGGATGTTGAAGCATTAGCAGATTTGATACGTCCTGATACGACTCTCGTCTCCATCATGGCAGTTAACAACGAAATTGGCTCTATCCAGCCTATTGAGGCTATTTCGAAACTGTTAGCAGATAAGCCAACTATTTCTTTCCATGTTGATGCGGTTCAGGCACTTGCTAAGATTCCAACTGAAAAGTATCTAACTGATCGAGTAGATTTCGCGACCTTTTCAAGTCATAAGTTTCATGGTGTTCGAGGAGTTGGCTTTGTCTATATCAAGTCTGGTAAGAGGATCATGCCTCTTTTAACAGGTGGTGGTCAAGAGGGAGACTATCGTTCGACAACTGAAAATGTAGCAGGGATTGCCGCAACAGCCAAGGCCCTCCGTTTATCTATGGAAAAGTTAGCTATCTTTGCTAGTAAGACTGGGCAGATGAAGGCAGTCATTCGTCAAGCCCTTCTGGATTATCCAGACATTTTCGTCTTTTCAGATGAGGAAGACTTTGCCCCTCATATCCTGACTTTTGGGATTAAGGGTGTTCGTGGAGAAGTCATCGTTCACGCCTTTGAAGACTATGATATCTTCATTTCCACAACCTCTGCTTGTTCATCCAAGGCTGGAAAACCTGCAGGTACTTTAATTGCCATGGGAGTAGACAAGGATAAGGCCCAGTCAGCTGTGCGTCTAAGCCTAGACCTGGAAAATGACATGAGTCAAGTCGAGCAGTTTTTGACCAAGCTAAAATTAATTTACAACCAAACTAGAAAAGTAAGATAGGAGCATTTATGCAGTATTCAGAAATTATGATTCGTTACGGAGAATTGTCAACCAAACACAAAAATCGTATGCGTTTCATCAATAAACTTCGTAATAATATTTCGGACGTTTTGTCCATCTATCCTCAAGTTAAGGTAGCCGCAGATCGCGACCGAGCCCACGCTTATCTCAATGGAGCTGATTATACAGCAGTAGCAGAATCTCTCAAACAAGTCTTTGGGATCCAAAACTTTTCTCCCGTTTATAAGGTTGAAAAGTCTGTAGAAGTTCTTAAATCAGCTGTCCAAGAGATTATGAAAGCTATCTACAGGGAGGGCATGACCTTTAAAATCACTAGTAAGCGAAGCGACCACAACTTCGAATTGGATAGTCGTGAACTCAATCAAACTCTTGGCGGTGCTGTTTTCGAAGCTATTCCAAACGTGCAAGCTCAGATGAAAAATCCAGATATTAATCTTCAAGTTGAGATTCGTGAGGAGGCTGCCTACCTATCCTATGAAACCTTTCGTGGAGCAGGAGGATTACCTGTGGGAAGTTCTGGTAAAGGCATGCTCATGTTGTCAGGTGGAATTGATTCACCTGTGGCAGGTTATCTAGCTCTCAAACGTGGGGTTGATATTGAAGCCGTTCACTTTGCCAGCCCACCATATACTAGTCCTGGTGCCCTTAAAAAAGCCCACGATTTGACTCGAAAATTGACCAAGTTTGGTGGAAATATCCAGTTTATTGAAGTGCCTTTCACTGAGATTCAAGAAGAAATCAAGGCTAAGGCGCCAGAAGCCTACCTCATGACCTTGACCCGTCGTTTTATGATGCGCATTACCGACCGTATTCGTGAGGTACGAAATGGATTAGTTATCATCAATGGGGAAAGTCTTGGTCAAGTAGCGAGCCAGACCTTGGAAAGCATGCAGACTATCAACGCTGTGACTAGCACTCCAATTATTCGTCCCGTGGTTACCATGGACAAGTTGGAAATCATTGACATCGCGCAGGAAATCGATACCTTTGAAATTTCAATCCAGCCTTTTGAAGACTGCTGTACTATTTTTGCACCTGACCGTCCTAAGACCAATCCTAAGATAGAGAATGCGGAGCAGTATGAAAAACGCATGGATGTTGAAGGCTTGGTTGAGCGAGCAGTGTCTGGAATTATGATTACTAAGATCACGCCTCAGGTTGAAAAAGATGCTGTCGATGAGTTAATTGATAATCTCCTTTAATCAGAAAAACCAGAAGAATTTAGAATATTAAATGAAAAAAGTTAGTTATTTATCCTTAAAATGGACAATTACTGACTTTTTTTCTATTTTTATGGTATAATGAGATAAAATTTTGAATATAGAGAGTTTTCTGACAATGAATCATTCCTACTTTTACTTAAAAATGAAAGAACATAAACTCAAGGTTCCTTATACAGGAAAGGAGCGTCGTGTGCGAGTGCTCCTGCCAAAGGATTATGAGAAAGATACAGACCGTTTTTACCCTGTTGTTTACTTTCATGACGGTCAAAATGTCTTTTACAGCAAGGAGTCCTATATCGGACACTCTTGGAAAATTATTCCAGCCATTAAGCGGAATCCTGACATCAGTCGCATGATTGTCGTTGCCATAGATAATGATGGTATGGGACGGATGAATGAATACGCAGCTTGGAAATTTCAAGAATCTCCTATCCCAGGCCAGCAGTTTGGCGGTAAGGGTGTGGAGTATGCCGAGTTTGTCATGGAGGTGGTCAAGCCTTTTATCGATGAGACCTATCGTACCAAAGCTGATCGCCAGCACACGGCTATGATTGGTTCGTCGCTAGGAGGCAATATCACCCAGTTTATCGGACTAGAGTACCAAGATCGAATTGGTTGTCTAGGTGTCTTTTCATCAGCTAACTGGCTTCACCAAGAAGCCTTTAACCGCTATATTGAGCGCAAGAAATTGTCGCCTGAACAGCGCATTTTCATCTATGTAGGAACGGAAGAGGCGGATGATACGGATAAGACCCTGATGGCTGGCAATATCAAGCAAGCCTATATCGACTCGTCGCTTCGCTATTATCATGATTTGATTGCAGGTGGAGTAGGCTTGGATAATCTTGTTTTAAAAGTTCAGTCTGGTGCTATCCATAGTGAGATTCCATGGTCGGAAAATTTACCAGACTGTCTCCGATTTTTTGCAGAGAAATGGTAAGTTAAGAAAGGAGAAAGCCAATGCATATTGAAAACCTCAGCCACTGGAGTGGTCACCTCAACCGTGAAATGTACCTCAACCGTTATGGACATGCTGGGATTCCAGTTGTGGTTTTTGCTTCATCTGGTGGCAGTCATAACGAATACTATGATTTTGGCATGATAGACGCCTGTGCTTCCTTTATCGAAGAAGGTCGTGTCCAATTCTTTACTCTCTCCAGTGTGGACAGTGAAAGCTGGTTGGCCACTTGGAAAAATAGTCATGACCAGGCGGAGATACATCGAGCTTACGAACGTTATGTGATTGAGGAGGCGATTCCTTTTATCAAGCATAAGACAGGTTGGTTTGATGGTATGATGACAACAGGTTGCTCGATGGGGGGCTACCATGCACTCAATTTCTTCCTCCAGCATCCAGATGTCTTTACCAAGGTGATTGCTCTCAGTGGTGTTTATGACGCACGTTTCTTCGTTGGCGATTACTACAATGATGATGCTATTTACCAAAACTCGCCAGTAGATTATATCTGGAATCAAAACGACGGCTGGTTTATCGATCGTTACCGTCAGGCAGAAATCGTCGTTTGCACGGGTCTCGGTGCCTGGGAACAAGATGGTCTACCATCTTTCTACAAGCTCAAAGAAGCCTTTGACCAGAAACAAATTCCAGCCTGGTTTGCTGAATGGGGACACGATGTCGCCCACGACTGGGAATGGTGGCGTAAACAAATGCCCTATTTTCTTGGACACCTGTATCTATAAAAGGAGTTGCCTATGAATTATCTTGTTATTTCTCCCTACTATCCGCAAAATTTCCAACAGTTTACAATCGAGCTAGCTAATAAAGGCATCACCGTTTTGGGAATTGGTCAGGAGCCTTACGAACAACTGGATGAGCCTTTGCGCAATAGCTTGACCGAGTATTTCCGTGTGGACAATCTTGAGAACATAGACGAAGTCAAACGTGCAGTAGCTTTTCTTTTCTACAAGCATGGCCCAATCGACCGCATCGAGTCCCACAATGAATACTGGCTTGAGCTAGACGCAACACTCAGAGAACAATTCAATGTCTTTGGTGCCAAACCCAAAGATCTTAAAAAAACCAAGTTTAAGTCTGAGATGAAGAAACTCTTCAAAAAAGCAGGTGTCCCTGTGGTACCTGGTGCTGTTATCCAGACGGAAGCAGATGTGGACCAAGCAGTTGAGACGATTGGCCTACCAATGATTGCCAAACCTGATAATGGAGTGGGAGCGGCAGCAACCTTTAAGCTTGAGACAGAAGACGATATCCATCACTTCAAGGAAGAATGGGACCATTCAACCGTTTATTTCTTTGAAAAATTTGTCACTTCTAGCGAAATCTGTACCTTTGACGGGCTTGTGGACAAGGATGGCAATATCGTCTTTTCAACGACTTTCGATTATGCCCATACACCACTTGATCTGATGATTTATAAGATGGACAATTCCTACTATGTGCTTAAGGATATGGATCCCAAACTGCGCAAGTATGGCGAGGCCATTGTCAAGGAATTTGGTATGAAAGAGCGCTTTTTCCATATCGAGTTTTTCCGTGACGGGGACGACTACATTGCCATTGAGTACAATAACCGTCCTGCAGGTGGCTTTACCATTGATGTTTATAACTTCGCTCACTCCTTGGATCTCTACCGAGGTTATGCGGCGATTGTTGCAGGTGAAGAGTTCCCAGCATCAGAGTTTGAACCACAATACTGTTTAGCTACATCACGTCGTGCCAATGCAAATTATGTCTATTCAGAAGAAGACTTGCTTGCTAAGTACAGCCAGCAAGTCAAGGTCAAAAAAATCATGCCAGCAGCCTTTGCAGAGCTACAAGGGGACTACCTTTATATGTTGACCACTCCGAGTCGCCAAGAGATGGAGCAGATGATTGCAGATTTTGGTCAACGTCAAGAATAACGATTAGGACAAAAGGAGTTTGACTTCTTTTGTCCTTTTCTTAAAGATAAGTTAAATAAAGCGTTTTCCATAGATTCTTTTAGAAAAGATATTGCTAAAAGGCCTAAAAATTGATAGAATAAGGATTGTCTAAAAAAATTTAAGGAGAATCTATCAAATGGATTTTACATGGGCTATTAAATATGCCACAGAATTCTTGGGAACTGCTATTTTGATCATTCTTGGTAATGGTGCAGTTGCTAACGTTGAACTTAAAGGTACGAAAGGTCACCAAAGTGGCTGGCTCGTTATCGCGGTTGGTTATGGTATGGGGGTAATGATCCCAGCTTTGATGTTTGGTAATGTATCTGGTAACCACATCAACCCAGCTTTCACTCTTGGACTTGCTGTTAGTGGCCTTTTCTCTTGGGAGCAAGTACCATATTACATCCTAGCACAAGTTTTGGGAGCAATCTTTGGTCAAGCTTTGGTTGTAGCGACTCACCGTCCTTACTACTTGAAGACAGAGAATCCTAACAATATCTTGGGTACCTTCTCAACAATTTCAAGCATCGACCACGGTACAAAAGAATCACGTTTTGCAGCTACTGTTAACGGTTTCCTCAATGAGTTTGTAGGTTCATTTGTTCTTTTCTTTGCAGCACTTGGTTTGACTAAAAACTTCTTTGGTGCTGAGGTTCTTCAATACATGAAACAAATGGCTACTCAAGCTGGACAAACTGTTGATTTAAGTGAATTGGCAGTGAAAGCTCAAGTAGCTCCACATACAGCTGCTGGGATCTCAGTTGCGCACTTGGCACTTGGTTTCCTAGTAATGGCTTGGTAACTTCACTCGGTGGACCTACTGGACCTGGTTTGAACCCAGCTCGTGACTTTGGACCACGTCTTCTTCACGAACTCCTTCCAAAATCAGTTCTTGGTCAACACAAGGGTGATTCAAAATGGTGGTATGCATGGGTTCCAGTTGTAGCTCCAATTGCAGCGGGTATTGCAGCAGTAGCACTATTTAAACTACTTTACCTATAAGAAATGAAACTGGGGAATCCCAGTTTTTTTGTTATAAAATTTCTAAATAAAATAGATATGGCTTGTAAAATATTCGAAAATCCTTTAAAATAAAAGAGTTGGAGGAATATATGAATGTGAATGAGATTGTTCGGATCGTTCCGACTTTGAAAGTTAATAATCGAAAATTAAGTGAAAGATTTTACATTGAAACCCTGGGGATGAAACCTTTGCTGGAAGAGTCTGCCTTTCTTTCATTAGGCGACCAGACGGGTACGGAGAAATTGATTTTAGAAGAGGCTCCAAGCATGCGAACTCGCAGAGTTGAAGGGCTTAAAAAGCTAGCCA
Organism: Streptococcus sp. DBCMS; assembly: GCA_000831085.1. Classification (GTDB taxonomy): domain Bacteria; phylum Bacillota; class Bacilli; order Lactobacillales; family Streptococcaceae; genus Streptococcus. The sequence goes on along the minus strand of JXRG01000002.1, from coordinate 31,746 downwards.
GACTCTTAATAAAGGTTGAAAATCCTTCTGAAATCGAGGTTCTTCTTTCTCAGATGAAGTCTCTTCCTCGCCTATTTAAAGGAAACCGTGGGTATGCTTTTGAAATTGTTTCTCCTGAAGAGGATGTGATCCTTGTTCATGCAGAAAATGATATAAGAAATTTGGTTCCACTGGAAACTGTTCCTGAATTTTATTCAAATACAAGTATAAAATACGTGAGTCAATTTGAGGTTTCTATGGAGTTGCGTTTGCCTGAAGGAACAGAGAGTTTACTTGATCCTGAAGGAGTAGCGCAAGCAATCACCTTTACTAAAGGGCAAGGAGCAGATTTGGCTGTTGAAAACAATGTCACTTGGGATTTGACGATGTTGAAATTTCTAGTAAGAAATTTTGATCTAATCAGTCTTCGTCAGAAATTTGAAAAGACAGGCTACTTTGTCCCTAAGTCTGAAAAATTCTTCCTTGGTAAAGATACCAATAACATTGAATTGTGGTTTGAAGAAGCATGAAGTTGGAAAAAATTCTAAGAAAAATAGAAAATCAAATCGAGCAGGGATTTATCCCGGGGCCTCTTTTGCGTATTATAAGGATGGTGAATGGAAAGAGTCTTATCTAGGATTGAGTGATCCAGAACGAGGCTTGAAGACAGAGACCGGTTTGGTTTATGATTTGGCAAGTGTGAGTAAGGTCGTGGGAGTGGGGACGGTTTTTACCTTCTTGTGGCAGCAGGGCAAATTCGATATTGATCGACCGGTGACGGATTTTTTACCGGAGTGTGATTATCCTGATATCACTATACGGCAGCTTCTGACCCATGCTACAGATTTAGACCCCTTCATTCCCAAACGTGACAAGTTAAGTGCAGAGGAATTGAGAGAAGCTATGTTTCACCTCAACAGACGAAGTCAGCCTGCTTTTCTATACTCAGACGTTCACTTTTTACTCTTGGGCTTTCTTTTGGAAAAAATCTTTAACCAAGACTTGGATCAGATTATAGAAGAACAAGTTTTGGAACCATGGGGGATGAAAGAAACCCAGTTCGGCCCCATTGAGCAAGCTGTACCAACAGTGAGAGGAGTAGAGTCCGGAATCATTCACGACCCCAAAGCCCGTCTATTAGGGAAACACGCTGGAAGTGCTGGTTTGTTTTCGACTGTTAAGGATTTGCAAATTTTTCTGGAACATTACTTGAAAGATGAGTTTGCTGCAGATTTGAGCCAAAATTACGCTCCCTTAAATGATAAGGAGCGGTCTCTAGCCTGGAATCTGGAAGGAGCTTGGCTCGACCATACGGGTTATACAGGTACCTTCATTATGTGGAATCGGGAGAAGCAGGAAGCGGCTATCTTTTTATCCAATCGAACGTATGAGAAGGATGAGCGCGCTCAGTGGATAGTTGATCGAAATCAAGTGATGGAAATGATTCGTCAAGAGGAGTAGGGAGAAGCATGTCAAAAACCGTAAAAGGAACTCTGTATACAGTAGTGGCAGGGATTACTTGGGGCTTGTCTGGATCCAGTGGCCAATATCTGATGGCACACGGGATTTCTGCTCTAGTCTTGATCAATCTGCGACTTATCATTGCAGGCTTGGCGCTCGTAGTCTTATCCTATATGACTGCAAAGGATAAACTCTATGCTTTTTTAAAAGACAGAAAAAGCCTTTTATCTCTGCTGTTGTTTGCCTTGTTTGGACTTTTCTTAAACCAGTTTGCCTATCTTTCTGCCATTCAGGAAACCAATGCTGGAACGGCGACAGTTCTCCAGTATGTATGCCCCGTTGGGATCTTGATTTATACTTGTATCAAGGACAAGGTGGCGCCTACTCTGGCTGAGATTATTTCAATTGGTTTAGCAATTGGAGGAACGTTTCTGATCGCAACGCATGGGGAACTTGACCAGTTGTCTGTCACACCTGCTGGTTTTTTCTGGGGCCTCTTTTCAGCCTTGACCTATGCCCTCTATATTATCCTTCCCATCGCTTTGATTAAGAAGTGGGGCAGTATTTCGGTGATTGGTGTTGGTATGGTTATTTCTGGTGTAGTGGCTATTCCTTTCACAGGGATCTTACAGGCCAGCATACCGACTAGCTTAGATTTTCTCTTTGCATTTGCTGGGATTATCATTATCGGAACGGTCTTTGCCTATACAGCTTTTCTAAAAGGAGCTAGTCTGATAGGCCCTGTTAAGTCTAGTTTATTAGCTTCCATAGAGCCAATTTCTGCCGTTTTCTTTGCCTTTCTGATTATGAAGGAACAGTTTTATGCGATTGATTTTGTTGGTATGGCTATGATTTTACTAGCCGTGACCATTATTTCTTTGAAAGATTTACTGCTGGAAATAAAGAGTAAGTAATAAAAAAATCCACTCAATTGAGTGGATTTTGTGTGTATAGATGATTAGTCTTTATTTTCGTGTGGCAAAATCAAGTTTAAGATAATTCCTGTCATGGCTGATAGAGCAGTACCTGAAAGTGTAACTGGACCAAGTTTGAGGATGGCTCCACCAAGACCAAGTACCAACATGGCACTTGCGATGATGAGGTTACGCATTTGACTGAAGTCAACGCGCTCTTTAATCAAAACTTTTAGACCGTTGCTGGCGATAACTCCGTAGAGAAGGATGGACATGCCACCAAGCACAGCATTTGGAATGGTTGAAATCAAGGCAGTGAATTTACCTAGGAAGCTAAGAGCAATGGCGATGAAGGCCGCGTTACGGATAACAGAGACAGAAGCGATACGAGTCATCCCAATAACCCCTGTATTTTCGCCGTAAGTCGTATTAGCTGGTCCACCGAGGAAGGCTGATACAGATGTCGCGATACCGTCACCGAGAAGAGTACGGTGAAGTCCTGGTTCTTTCAGGAATTGACGGCCACAGATTTGGCTCAAAACTGTGTGGTCTCCGATGTGTTCAGAAATTGTTACGATAGCGATAGGCAAGATAGCAATTGTTTCAGGACCGAAGTACAAGTTGTACTCTTTAAAGGCACCACCCGTGCTAAATGGCAAGTAGAAACCAGGAATTTCAAACCAGTTAGCTTGAAGGACTGGGGTAAAGTCAACCAAACCAAGAAGCATTGCGAAAATGTACCCACCGATGATGGCAAAGAGGAAAGGAATGATACGAAGGAAACCTTTTCCTTTTGTATTGATAAAGGCGGCAATCAAGAACGTCACGACAGCTACAAGAGCGTTCTTCCAGTTTCCGTCTGCTACAAGTCCAGCATTCGTTACTGCAGAACCAGCAAGACCAAGACCGATAACGATAATCATAGGTCCGATAATAATTGGTGGCAAGAGTTTGTCAATCCATTTCGTACCTGCAAAACGAACACTTGTCGCTACAAGAACATAGACTAAACCAGTCAGGATAACCCCAGTTTGAGCGGCAGATACATCGCCTCCCATTTCTTTCATGGCTAAAGACATAGCTGTGATAAAGGCGAATGAAGAACCTAGATAAACTGGAACCTTAAAGCCAGTAGAAATCATGTAGATAAGTGTTCCAATACCGGAAGCAAAGAGAGCAACCGACACGGGCATTCCCAAAATTAAGGGAACGAGAATGGTTGCACCAAACATGGCAAATACGTGCTGGAAGCTTAGAAGAATGCCTTTACCAGCAGAAGGACGTTGATCAACGTCTAGTAACAAGTCAACAGTTGATTCCTGTTTCATAAAAACCTCACTTTTGGGCACCAAAAAAGAGCCCATTATTTTGCAGCAATAGGCCCTCAGAGTAAGACTTTTTAAAAAATAGCTATCTTTTAAAAATTTATATAAATCTGCGCCTTCGTCACCTCACAGGATGACATTAAAAACCTTTGCTTAGGATAGTATAGCAGAAAAAATTCGTTTTGTAAACGAATTTTTCCCGAGCCGAGAAATGCGAAAGCGAGGAATGATTTTGTAAATCATTTTTTTTCGAGCCCAGAAATAGGAGAGCGAGGTCCGTTTTGTAAATCATTTTTTTACTAAAAAAATTAAAGTGGGCGTTTGTTTGGTATGCCAGCCTTTCTTGGGTACTTGTTAGGTGTTTCCTTTTTCTTTTCTACCACAGTGATGTAGCGCGGATCTCCATTTGGTAGGGCATAGCTGAAGTTGTCCTCTAACTTGCTAAAAAGGAGATTGAGAGCATTCTTGGCTTCAGATAATTCCTCAGGAGCATTGCTGGCCTTGAGTGCCAAGAGTTTTCCGCCGACTTTAAGATAGGGAATGGTCAGCTCAGACAAAACCTGCATACGGGCAACCGCACGAGCCGTCACCACATCAAACTGGGCACGGAAGTTCTTGTCTTGGGCAAAGTCTTCTGCCCGTCCATGGTAGAAGTGAACACCATCCAAATCCAACTCCTGAGCCAAAAGCTGAAGGAAGTTGATGCGCTTATTCAGCGAATCAATGATGGTTACATCTAACTGAGGATAGAGGATTTTCATAGGAAGACTAGGAAATCCTGCCCCAGCCCCGATATCAAGAAGTTTGATAGTTTCATTTGAAATCAAGCCTTGTAGGATGGGTGCAATCGAATCATAAAAATGTTTGAGATAAACTTCTTCTTTGTCTGTAATAGCGGTCAGGTTAATCTTTTCATTCCACTCGACCAAGAGTTCAAAATAGCGTTCAAATTGGTTCTTTTGCTGGTCAGAAAGTGGAAGATTTTGCTCGATGAGCAAGCTGTAAAATGTTTCTGGTTTCATAGTCGTTTCCTTCTCTAGTATCATCTTATTTTACCATATTCATTAAAATTTTGATATACTGGTAGTAATCTAAAAGCAGAAAGGAATAAGATTATGACTTGGATTATTCTTGGAGTTTTGGCTCTAATTGTTATTTTTGTGATTGTTAGCTATAACGGTTTGGTGAAAAATCGTATGCAGACAAAGGAGGCCTGGAGCCAGATCGATGTTCAGTTGAAGCGTCGTAATGATCTCCTCCCAAACTTGATTGAAACAGTCAAAGGCTATGCGAAATATGAAGGTTCTACCTTGGAAAAAGTGACAGAACTTCGTAGACAAGTAGCCGCAGCAACTTCACCGGCAGAAGCTATGAAGGCCAGTGATGCCCTTACCCGCCAGATTTCTGGTATCTTTGCAGTAGCAGAGAATTACCCAGACTTGAAAGCTAGTGCTAACTTTATCAAATTGCAAGAAGAGTTGACCAATACAGAAAATAAAATTTCCTACTCCCGCCAACTCTACAACAGTGTTGTCAGCAACTACAATGTAAAACTTGAAAGCTTCCCAAGTAATGTCATCGCAGGACTATTTGGCTTTAAATCTGCAGACTTCCTTCAAACACCTGAAGAGGAAAAGGCAGTTCCTAAAGTTGACTTTAGCGGTTTAGGTGACTAAGATGTTGTTTGATCAAATTACGAGCAATAAACGAAAAACTTGGATTTTATTGCTGGTTTTCTTCCTACTCTTGGCCTTGGTTGGTTATGCCGTAGGCTATCTCTTCATGCGCTCAGGTCTTGGGGGGATGATAATTGCCTTGATTATTGGTCTTATCTACGCTCTGACCATGATCTTTCAATCAACAGAGATTGTCATGTCTACGAATGGGGCGCGTGAGGTTGATGAGCAAACAGCACCAGACCTCTACCATGTAGTGGAAGATATGGCCATGGTCGCTCAGATTCCCATGCCACGTGTTTTCATCATTGAGGATTCTTCTTTAAATGCCTTTGCAACAGGTTCGAATCCGCAGAATGCAGCAGTCGCAGCAACGTCGGGTCTTCTGGCTATCATGAATCGTGAGGAGCTAGAAGCTGTTATGGGTCATGAAGTCAGTCATATTCGAAACTACGATATCCGCATTTCGACCATTGCTGTCGCCCTTGCTAGTGCTATTACCATGCTATCTAGTATGGCAGGACGGATGATGTGGTGGGGTGGTGCAGGCCGCAGACGGAGTGATAATGATCGTGATGGAAATGGTCTAGAGATTATCATGCTTGTTATCTCTCTCTTAGCCATTGTTCTAGCACCTCTTGCAGCAACCTTGGTACAACTAGCTATCTCTCGTCAGCGAGAATTTCTAGCGGATGCATCCAGTGTGGAGCTGACCCGCAATCCTCAAGGGATGATCAATGCCTTGCGCAAGTTGGACAATAGCGAGCCAATGCATCACCACGTCGACGATGCTAGCAGCGCTCTTTATATCAATGATCCCAAGAAAGGTGGCGGACTACAAAAACTCTTTTACACCCACCCACCTATCTCAGAACGAATTGAGCGTTTGAAACAGATGTAAACAAAATCCAGAGAAGTTTCTCTGGATTTTTGCTATGTTTAAAATCTAAAAATCTTGTAAATCAACAACTTCCAAACCCTCTTCTGTCAAGCGATAGAGGTTCGTACAGACCTCTTTTAAGAAGCGTCTGTCATGCGAAACAGTGATCAGACCGCCGGGATAGGAGGCAAAGAGTTTTCTAATTTCGGGTTGAGAAGTGGGAGAAAAATTACGTGTAGGCTCATCCAGAAGGAGAAAGTTTGGTTTGTGCAACACTAATTCCAATAGAAGGAGTTTACCCTGTTGACCACCAGATAAGGAGCGGATTTGGTGCTGCATCTCTGGGTAACTGAAATTGAGACTGGCTAGGTGAGATTGGATTTTCTGTAGTTCTTCTTTTTGTCCAGTGTGGATGAGGTAGGCTACTGGAGATAAACCCAATTGCAGTTTTTTATGGTAATCTTGTGGCATAAAACCAAGCGAAATTTCTCTTTTGTCGCTTAGCAGTTGTTGCAACTTGGTTAACAAAGTCGATTTTCCAACACCATTGGGTCCGATAATACCGATTTTATCTTGACCACGGACCGTTAGTTGTAACTCCTGAGCTAAAATTCGCTCGCCAATGGACAAATTTTCTTTTTCCAGTTGGACTAAGACTTTAGAAGACGGTAATGGTTGTATATCTGAGAAGAAAAGTTGGATTTGTCCCTCTTCAAGTGGTTTTTGAGTCATAGACTGAGCTACCATTTCAAAGCGTTTTTCTTGAGAGAGTATATTTTTCATCTTTTTAGCTAATAGGCGCCCAGCAGTACTATCTTTGGTAGTACGAAGCACATTTTCCACATTTTGCTTAACGCGACGATGTTTTTCCATGGTTTTGTCATAGGCTCTTTGGTCGTTAGCAGCTTGCTGGCTTTGTCTGGCAAAATTAGCCTTTCTCTGCTCACTATAGCGATTATAGTCCAAATGCTCGACTAGCGTTTCTGCTTCTTTCCGATGCTTGACCAGTCGCAAGTGGACAATAGTGTCTGCCGTTTGAGAAAGGAAGTCTTCATCATGGGAAATGAAAATAACAGTTTGCCTGGTTTTTTGAATCTGACCTTTTAGCCAATCAATTGTTTCAAGGTCTAGGTCATTTGAAGGTTCATCTAAAAATAGAATCTCAAAGGGTTTTGCCAACTCATGGATGAGCTGAATTTTCAAAGCTTCGCCCCCCGAGAGGCTCCCAATTTCTTGGTCGCTAGCAAAACGGTCGCTATCAAAGTGCAACTCCTCCGCCAAACGATAAAGAATACTGTAGTCTAATTCAGCAGAATCTAAAAAGAAGTAGTCATGTAGAGTCCTATTTTTCAGGAACTCGGGGAGTTTTTGAGGAATGTATGCCAGTGATTGAAGGTCAGACTGTATGTCGCCCTTGATAGTAAAATCAGGCAATGCTTCCCCCATTAAAGCTCGTAGTAAAGTCGATTTACCATTTCCTTCTTCACCAATAATAGCAACCTTTTCCCCGTCTTGGATAGTCATGGTTAGGTCAGATACAAGATCTCGTAGATCTTTGTTTTGAGTGATGGTCAGATGATTGATTTTTATCATATTGTTGCCCTTTCTAGAATGTCGATAGTGCATAACAAAAAGCTCTACTTTATCTAGTAGAGCCCAAAGTCACTGTCAAAAACTCTAATATCCTCATTGAAAAGGTCGTCAAACTAGTTTGGAGTTGCCTAACCAAGAGGGGCAGATGATTAACTTTCCAGTTTTTTGATTTTCAATGAGGACAAGATACTAGAAAATCTAGTATAAAAAGAGCACACAAAAAGAGACAAAAACAAGATCTACTAAATAAAGATTCTTTATTTGATAGACTTAGTTGTTCATGTCTCCCTTACCTCCGAGTATTAGTACCTCTATCCTATACCTTTAAGGAAATTTTGTCAATAGAAAATCCAAAATTCTAAACTCTAAAATCCAAAAACAGGTCCATAGAGAGTCAGTACGTGTTTGACATGTTCGTAGTGGAACTTGTCATAGTTGCGCCAAGCGGCGCGTGCTTGATCATTCAGTTTTAGGCTACCCAGTCCAATCAGAAGACTGGTACGTTGGTAAAATTTCTCGAGGTCGATTAAGATACTGTTGTCAATCTTTTCCGCTTTTTTAAGTTCCTTGAGAGTGGTGTTCAGCAGCTCTTGTAGTCGAAGATCATCGGCTGTTCCTTGTTTACAATTTTGGAAACTTTTATTTAACTCGGAAAGGAGTTGATAAGCTTCAGTGATGAGTGCTTTGTCTTCCATATGAGCATCCTCCTTGCTCTGATGTATTCTTGCCTATAGTATAGCACTAATAGGAAAGTTTGTCATAGTAAATATGTTAAAAAATGAGATTTTAATATCAAAGTTTGGGAGGCTGACTTATAGCCTTTTCATGGTATAATCAAGTGAGTACATCTTTATGGAGGAAAAATGAAGTTAAATATTCAAGAAATTCTTAAGCAGTCTGAAGGCTTGCACTTTGAACAAGCTTTAGACCTAGCAACAGACTTGCGTAAACGTAATCAAGAAATTTTGGATGTCAAAGATATCCTTGCGGTGGGAAAGGTCCAATACGAAGACCGTATGTATTTCTTAGATTATCAACTATCTTACACCATTGTTCTTGCTTCCAGTCGCAGTATGGAGCCAGTTGAGTTGGCAGAGTCTTATCCAGTCACGGAAGTTTTCATGGAAGGCGCCACCAATCAACTAGACCAGGAAGTTCTTGATGATGACCTGGTCCTGCCTATCGAAAATGGGGAAATCGACCTTGCTGAGAGCGTAGCAGATAATATCTTGCTCAATATCCCAATCAAGGTCTTGACGGCAGAAGAAGAGGCGGGCCAAGGTTTTGTGTCTGGAAATGACTGGCAAATCATGACTGAGGAAGAATACCAAGCCCAACAAGCAGTCAAGAAAGAAGAAAACAGTCCATTTGCTGGCTTGCAAGGACTATTTGATGGAGACGAGTAGATGGTTTTATCCAAGAAACGTGCCCGTCATGTCATAGAGGAAATTATTGCCCTTTTTCCAGATGCTAAGCCTAGTCTTGATTTTACTAATCATTTTGAACTACTGGTTGCAGTGATGCTGTCAGCCCAGACCACAGATGCAGCGGTAAATAAGGCCACACCAGGTCTCTTTGCAGCCTTTCCAACGCCACAAGCCATGTCTGTAGCGACAGAGAGTGAAATTGCTTCACACATTTCTCGCCTGGGACTGTATCGAAATAAGGCTAAATTCCTTAAAAAATGTGCCCAACAGTTACTAGAAGATTTTGATGGTCAAGTTCCTCAGACTCGAGAGGAATTAGAAAGTCTAGCAGGAGTTGGTCGCAAGACAGCAAATGTCGTCATGAGCGTGGGCTTTGGAATTCCAGCTTTTGCAGTGGACACCCATGTGGAGCGTATCTGTAAGCATCACGATATCGTTAAAAAATCAGCTACGCCACTTGAAGTAGAAAAACGTGTCATGGACGTTCTGCCACCAGAAGAATGGTTAGCAGCCCACCAGGCCATGATTTACTTTGGACGAGCTATCTGCCATCCCAAAAATCCAGAATGTGACCACTATCCCCAATTATATGATTTTAGTAATGTTTAAGGGGACTCTGAAAAAGTTTTTGCTTGATTTTAAGGGTGCTTTGTGCTATAGTAAATGATAACTAAATAGTCCTTTAAACCTGTCCCGTGAGGCAGGCAAGGAGCGCGATAAAGTAGAAGGGTGAAGTCTATACTGTTTACAGTTGGGCTCGCTTGACTATACATTTCAAGTCTCCTTGTAGAAGGAGACTTTTCTTTTTGGAGGTTTGTCATGAAGACAAAAGAAGTTGTAGACGAATTGACCGTCAAACGAGCGATTACGCGTATTACTTATGAGATTATTGAGCGCAATAAAGATTTGAATAAAATTATCCTAGCGGGGATAAAAACGCGTGGTGTTTTCATCGCTCATCGTATCAAAGAACGCTTGGAGCAGTTGGAAAACATCACTGTTCCTGTTGTGGAATTGGACACCAAACCTTTCCGTGATGATGTTAAAAGCGGAGAAGATACTTCTTTGATTTCTGTTGATGTGACTGACCGTGAAGTTATTTTGGTGGATGATGTACTCTATACAGGTCGTACCATCCGTGCTGCTATTGATAATATTGTTGGCCATGGTCGTCCTGCGCGCGTGAGTCTTGCGGTGCTAGTTGACCGTGGACATAGAGAATTGCCAATCCGTCCAGATTACGTTGGGAAAAATATCCCAACAAGCCGTTCTGAAGAAATCATCGTAGAGATGACAGAACTTGATGGCCAAGACAGAGTTCTGATTACTGAAGAAGCTTAGAAAGCTGAAGGAGTAGCCATGTCAGAAAATCAACAAGCATTGAACCATGTGGTTCCATGGAAGACCTCACGGTTGATCAAGTGATGAAATTGATCAAACGAGGAATCGAGTTTAAAAACGGAGCCCAACTCCCCTACGAGAACAAACCTATCGTATCGAATCTCTTCTTTGAAGATTCTACACGAACACATAAGTCTTTTGAAGTGGCAGAGATCAAACTAGGATTGGAGCGACTGGACTTTGATGTGAAGACCAGCTCAGTAAACAAGGGTGAGACACTGTATGACACCATCTTAACCTTGTCTGCGCTAGGAGTTGATGTCTGTGTGATTCGTCATCCAGAGGTCGACTATTACAGAGAGTTGATTGCGAGTCCGTCGATTAAGACCTCCATCATCAATGGTGGTGATGGTTCGGGACAACATCCTAGCCAGAGCTTGCTTGATTTGATGACTATTTATGAGGAATTTGGCCACTTTGAGGGTCTCAAGGTTGCTATTGCAGGCGACTTGGACCACTCACGCGTTGCCAAATCCAATATGCAGATTTTGAAACGCTTGGGAGCTGAACTGTTCTTTGCAGGACCTGAGGAATGGAGAAGTCAAGAGTTTGCGGACTATGGACAGTTTGTAACTATTGATGAAATCATCGATCAGGTGGATGTTTTGATGTTACTCCGAGTTCAACATGAACGCCATGATAGTGGAGCAGTTTTTTCAAAAGAAGACTACCATGCTCAACACGGTTTGAACCAAGAACGCTATAATCGCTTAAAAGAAACAGCAATCATTATGCATCCTGCTCCAGTGAATCGCGATGTGGAAATTGCTGACCACTTGGTTGAAGCTTCAAAATCACGTATTGTTCAACAAATGACCAATGGAGTCTTTGTTCGAATGGCAATCTTAGAATCCGTACTGGCGAGTAGAAACGCCAAATGAGACACAAGACGTTAAAAGACGCCAGTGAGCGTCCACGAGAGGTGAAAATATGACAAAAAGACTTCTAGTATTAGAAGATGGCACAGTTTTTGAAGGCAAGGCCTTCGGAGCAGACATTGATGTAACAGGCGAAATCGTCTTTAACACAGGGATGACCGGTTACCAAGAGTCCATTACAGACCAGTCTTATAATGGACAAATCTTGACCTTCACTTATCCTTTGGTGGGAAATTATGGAATTAATCGTGATGATTACGAATCCATCATTCCAACTTGTAAGGGAGTTGTCGTTTTCGAAGAGGCGCGTCGAGCTAGCAACTGGCGCAACCAAATGACGCTGGATGAATTTTTGCAAGCCAAGAAAATTCCAGGTATTTCAGGGATTGATACGCGTGCACTTACAAAGATTATCCGTAAGCATGGTACGATGCGTGCAACCTTGACCCATGTTGGAGACAGTATGGACCATGTGACGGACCAGCTGCAAGCAACAGTCTTGCCGACAGACAATATCAAACAGGTTTCTACGAAAACTTCCTATCCAGCTCCAGGAGTTGGTTTGAGTGTGGTCTTAGTAGACTTTGGACTCAAGCATTCAATCTTACGTGAACTTTCTAAGCGTAACTGTAACGTGACGGTTGTTCCGTATTCAACAACGGCAGAAGAAATTCTCCACCTCAATCCTGATGGAGTTATGTTGTCAAATGGTCCAGGTAACCCAGAAGACGTTCCAGAAGCACTGGACATGATTCGTGGTGTGCAAGGGAAAATTCCAATTTTCGGAATTTGTATGGGACACCAACTTTTTGCCATGGCAAACGGGGCTAAGACCTACAAGATGAAGTTTGGTCATCGTGGCTTTAACCACGCGGTGCGTGAAATTGCAACAGGACGCGTAGACTTTACCAGCCAAAACCACGGTTATGCAGTTAGCCGTGAGGACTTGCCAGAGCATTTGATTATTACCCACGAAGAAATCAATGACAAGTCAGTTGAAGGTGTACGTCACAGATACCAACCAGGTTTCTCTGTACAATTCCACCCAGATGCAGCCCCTGGTCCACACGACGCTAGCTACCTCTTTGATGAATTTATCGAGATGATGGAAGCTTTTAAACAAGCAAACTAAGAACGAGTAAAAGCTCGTTGGAGAATTTATGTAACTGAACACGGACGGAAAGCTTGGAATTTAGAGAAACCAACTTGGATTGTCAATCCTTCCTTGGTTTCCTAAAATTCAATCGCTTTCTATTCGTCCTTTGTATCTTATTTAATGTCGCTCTGTGAGGCGACGAATAGAAAGGCAGGTCGTTTCTTTTAGTCGCTATTGAGCGAACTAAAAACTCGCTGCACTAGATTTTTTATCGAAAAATATCGTTTCTCTAAAAAATCGTCGGAGAATTTATTTAATGGCAACCAGAGAGTTGCCGAATAGAAAGGAGAAGGGCAATCCGTATTTGCTGAACTGAATACGGGCTACGGACGGTGCTAAAAAGATAGTTATTCCTAGAACTGACAGTTCTTCGTCATAACTCCTATTTTAGCTTTGTCCGCTTGACGCCCTTAATATCTTATAAATGCCTAAACGTACTGATATTCAAAAAATTATGGTGATTGGTTCTGGTCCAATTATTATTGGTCAGGCTGCTGAGTTTGACTACGCCGGGACCCAGGCCTGCTTGTCTTTGAAAGAGGAAGGTTATGAAGTTGTCTTGGTGAACTCAAACCCTGCCACCATCATGACGGACAAGGAGATTGCGGACAAGGTCTACATCGAACCGATCACACTCGAGTTTGTGACACGTATTCTCCGTAAGGAACGTCCAGATGCCTTGCTTCCAACTCTTGGAGGCCAAACAGGGCTCAATATGGCCATGGAATTGTCTAAAAATGGAATTCTAGATGAGCTTGGAGTAGAACTTCTGGGTACTAAATTGTCTGCCATCGACCAAGCAGAGGACCGTGACCTCTTTAAACAATTGATGGAAGAGCTTGAGCAACCAATTCCAGAATCTGAAATTGTCAACACAGTAGAAGAAGCAGTTGCCTTTGCAGCAACAATTGGCTACCCAGTCATCGTCCGTCCAGCCTTTACACTTGGTGGTACTGGTGGTGGTATGTGTGCCAACGAGGAAGAGTTGCGTGAAATCGCTGAAAATGGTTTGAAATTGTCACCTGTTACCCAATGTTTGATTGAACGTTCGATTGCAGGTTTCAAGGAAATCGAATACGAAGTCATGCGTGACTCGGCTGATAATGCCCTCGTTGTTTGTAACATGGAAAACTTTGACCCAGTGGGGATTCACACAGGGGATTCCATCGTATTCGCCCCTGCGCAAACCATGTCAGACTATGAAAACCAAATGCTTCGTGACGCTAGCTTGAGCATTATTCGTGCCCTCAAAATTGAAGGTGGATGTAATGTTCAACTAGCCCTTGATCCGCACAGCTTCAAGTACTATGTCATCGAAGTAAACCCCCGTGTATCACGTTCGTCAGCCCTTGCTTCTAAGGCGACGGGTTACCCGATTGCCAAATTGGCTGCCAAGATTGCCGTCGGTTTAACCTTGATGAGGTTATCAACCCAGTTACAGGTTCAACCTACGCTATGTTTGAGCCAGCCCTTGACTACGTCGTTGCTAAGATTCCACGTTTCCCATTTGACAAGTTTGAAAAAGGTGAGCGTCGTCTTGGGACCCAAATGAAGGCGACTGGAGAAGTCATGGCTATTGGTCGTAACATTGAGGAGTCACTTCTCAAGGCATGTCGTTCACTTGAAATTGGGGTTCACCACAATGAAATGCCGGAGCTTGCAGATGTTTCAGATGATGCCTTGATTGAAAAAGTTGTCAAGGCCCAAGATGACCGTCTCTTCTACGTATCAGAGGCTATTCGCCGTGGTTACACTCCAGAAGAAATTGCTGAATTGACTAAGATTGATATCTTCTATCTGGATAAACTCTTGCATATCTTTGAAATTGAGCAAGAATTAGGTGCCCATCCACAAGATCTAGAAGTCTTAAAAACAGCTAAACTTAATGGTTTCTCAGACCGTAAGATTGCTGAACTCTGGAAAACGACAGCTGACCAAGTTCGCCAACTTCGCTTGGAAAATAAGATTGTCCCAGTTTACAAGATGGTCGATACCTGTGCGGCAGAGTTCGACTCTGAAACACCATATTTCTATTCAACCTATGGTTGGGAAAATGAGTCTATCAAGTCTGATAAGGAATCTGTACTTGTCCTAGGTTCAGGTCCAATCCGTATCGGTCAAGGGGTTGAGTTTGACTACGCAACCGTTCACTCTGTTAAGGCTATCCAAGCAGCTGGTTACGAAGCCATCATCATGAACTCAAACCCAGAGACCGTTTCTACAGACTTCTCGGTATCTGATAAGCTCTACTTTGAGCCATTAACTTTTGAAGATGTTATGAATGTTATTGACTTGGAGCAACCAAAAGGGGTTATCGTTCAGTTCGGTGGTCAAACAGCCATCAACCTTGCAGAGCCATTGGCAAAAGCAGGTGTGACCATCCTTGGTACGCAAGTCGCTGACTTAGACCGTGCCGAAGACCGCGACCTCTTCGAGCAAGCTCTTAAAGACTTGGATATTCCACAGCCACCAGGACAAACGGCTACCAATGAAGAAGAAGCAGTGCTTGCAGCTCGCAAGATTGGCTTCCCGGTCCTCGTTCGCCCATCTTATGTCTTGGGTGGACGTGCTATGGAAATCGTGGAAAACGAAGAAGACCTCCGTTCTTACATGCGTACCGCTGTTAAGGCTAGTCCAGACCATCCAGTTCTTGTTGATTCATACATCGTTGGGCAAGAGTGCGAAGTTGATGCCATCTCAGACGGAGAAAATGTCCTTATCCCTGGTATTATGGAACATATCGAACGTGCTGGTGTTCACTCAGGTGACTCAATGGCCGTTTACCCACCGCAAACCTTGTCGCAAAAGGTTCAGGAAACCATTGCAGACTACACCAAACGCCTAGCAATTGGTCTTAACTGTCTTGGGATGATGAACATCCAGTTTGTCATCAAGGACGAAAAAGTCTATGTTATTGAGGTCAATCCACGTGCCAGCCGTACGGTGCCATTCCTTTCTAAGGTAACTAATATTCCTATGGCTCAGGTAGCGACTAAGCTCATTCTTGGTCAAAGTCTTGAAGAACTTGGCTACCAAGATGGCCTTTATCCAGAAAGCACTCGCGTTCATATCAAGGCGCCTGTCTTCTCCTTTACGAAACTAGCTAAGGTAGACAGCTTACTAGGTCCTGAAATGAAGTCAACAGGTGAAGTTATGGGTTCTGATACAACTCTTGAAAAGGCTCTTTATAAGGCCTTTGAAGCTTCTTACCTACACTTGCCAACCTTCGGGAATGTTGTATTCACTATTGCAGATGATGCTAAAGATGAAGCCTTGGACTTGGCTCGCCGTTTCCAAAATATCGGTTATGGTATCCTCGCGACAGAAGGGACAGCAGCCTTCTTTGCCAGTCATGGACTTCAAGCCCAACCTGTTGGTAAGATTGGTGACGATGAACAGGATATCCCAAGCTTTGTCCGCAAAGGGAAAATCCAAGCGATCATCAATACTGTCGGAACTAAACGAACTGCTGACGAAGATGGTGAGCAAATTCGTCGTTCAGCCATTGAACACGGTGTGCCACTCTTTACAGCTCTAGATACAGCTAATGCCATGCTCAAGGTGCTAGAAAGCCGTAGTTTTGTCACAGAAGCGATCTAGTTGAGAAAGAATTTTCACAGTTTTAAAGCCAGCGTTTTCTAACGCTGGCTTTTGCAATACAGAAATTGCCTATTTCAACCATCATTCTTTCCTTAAGAATCATTCTAAAATGTGATATAATAAGGGAGAATTGGAAATGGGAAACTATTTTCATTATATTTTCAAAAATTCCATTAAAAAAGTAAAGACAGATTAGAAAGTGTAAAATTCCGATGTCTTCTTACAAAAAAGTCTCTCTTTCTGAGATCAACCAATCTATTGAAACTCCTAATAACAATCATTTTTGGCAAAATCTAAAAGCATTTTTAGGACCTGGAGCCCTTGTAGCAGTTGGTTATATGGATCCTGGAAACTGGATTACCAGTGTGGTTGGTGGTGCTTCCTACAAATATAGTCTCTTATTTGTTATTTTGATTTCCTCCATCATTGCCATGCAGTTACAACAGATGGCTGGAAAACTCGGTATCGTAACTAAGATGGACCTAGCACAGGCAACTGCACATCATGCTCCCAAATGGCTCCGCTATAGTCTTTGGGTGATTTTAGAATTAGCTTTAATGGCGACAGACTTAGCGAGGTTTTAGGCTCAGCGATTGCCTTAAATCTTTTATTTAAAATACCGATTATGGTCGCTATCCTCTTAACCGTTTTAGATGTATTTTTGTTACTTTTATTGATGAAATTTGGCTTCAAAAAAATTGAAGCCATTGTTACGACCCTTATTTTAACCATATTAGCCATCTTTACCTATCTGGTAGCTTTATCCAATCCAAGTATCCAGGGGATTATTGGTGGTTATTTACCAACTCCAACATTATTTGAGACACCATTGCCAGGTCATGAAAGCCAATTGACCTTGGCTCTAGGAATTGTAGGAGCGACAGTCATGCCCCATAATCTCTATCTTCATTCATCCCTATCCCAGACAAGGAAAATCAATCACAAAAATAAGAAGGATGTTCGAAAAGCCGTGCGTTTTATGACCTGGGATTCAAATCTTCAGTTGTCCCTAGCCTTTATTGTCAATTCCTTACTTCTCATTTTAGGGGCATCTCTCTTTTTTGGTCATGCATCTGAAATTTCAGCTTTTTCTCAAATGTACAATGCTTTACAGGATTCGACAATAGCAGGAGCGATAGCTAGTTCAACTCTGTCAACTTTATTTGCCCTAGCCCTCTTAGCAAGTGGCCAGAATTCGACCATTACAGGTACCTTAACAGGACAGATTGTCATGGAAGGCTTCTTACATCTGAAATTGCCTCAGTGGATTATCCGTATCGGTACCCGGATTTTTGCATTGCTCCCTGTGATTATTGTAGCCGTCTTGTTTGGACATCAAGAAAAAACCTTGGATCAGTTATTGGTCTATTCACAGGTCTTTCTGTCAATTGCTCTTCCGTTTTCAATTTTCCCCTTAATCTATCTGACCTCTAAGAAGTCACTGATGGGAGAATTCACCAATGCCAAGTGGAATACAATCCTAGGTTACGCAGTTTCCATTATCTTAACCATTCTCAATGTCAAGCTTCTTTTCGATATTTTTTAAACCCGTTTGAAATCAATTATAGTGTCAGCGTGAAGGTTGACAAATAGAAAGTAGTAGAAAAAGAAGTACAAAAAAAGAACAGTGGTAACTGTTCTTTTTTTGATTATTTGAGACCGTATTTTTTGTTGAAACGATCCACGCGTCCATCTGCTTGAGTGAACTTTTGACGTCCAGTGTAGAATGGGTGTGAGTCTGATGAAATTTCCACACGGATCAATGGGTAAGTTTCGCCTTCGAACTCAACAGTTTCGTTAGAGCGTTTAGTTGAACCGCTAAGGAATTTGTAACCAGTAGTTGTGTCCATGAAGACAACTGGGCGATATTCTGGATGGATATCTTTTTTCATTTTGCAATATTTCCTTTCTGCCATGGTCTCTTTGCGAGCCATAGATTGTTACCATACTAGTCTATCAGATTCTGATAAGTTTGGCAAGTCTTTTCACTGATTTTATTAAAAATCTTGATAAAAAATCACTCCAGTGTTTACTAGAGTGACGGTAGAAGAATGCTTAGTTCTCTTGATTTGGAGCTTTTTCTTCTTGTTAATTTTTTACTTCTGTTTCTTTTACTGGTTCTGCGTTTTCTTCTGCTGATTTAGCTTCTTTTTCAGATTCAGTAGTTTCTGTTTCTGTTGATTCTGTTACAGTTTCAGCTTCAGCCTCTGTTTCAGTTGGTTCGGCTACTGGTTCAGCTTCTGTTTTTGTTTCAGATTCAGTAGTTTCTTCTTGTACTGGTTCTGCATTTTCTGCTGCTGATTCAGCCTCCACATTAGTTGGTTCCTTAGCTTCTTCTTTTTGCTCGGTTTCCTCTTTAGCAGTCTCTGTTTTCTCAGCAGTAGTTTCTTCTTTTTTACGTTCTTGAGATTCTTTTTTGATTTCTTCTACTGCAGTTTTAACGGTAGAGCTTGTTACACGTCCAACAGTTTGAGCAAAATCTTTACCAGACTCAGCTAATTCAGTAAATGACTCTTTTGTAATTTTACCACCTGACATTGCCAAGAGACCAGTTACAACAAGTGCAATGCTAGCAAGAAGAGCCAAAATCAAACCAAAGCCGATTGAAACGCCATATCCACCAAAGTTAGACACGTACTTGTTTACACTAAAAAGATTAATTAGTGTGACGAGAGTTGCAATTGCACCCGCAACAATGACACCAATTGAGAACCCTTTAGGCATTGCTTTATTCATATTATTTAGGCATGCAAGAACAATAGATACAATAGCTGCGATAATGACAAACCACCCATCTCCTTGGTAACCATTCACACTATAGGAACCAAAAGCACCTGCATTTAAACTGGCCCATGGCAAGAGTGAACCAAGGATTGCTACTCCAGCAGAAATGAGGATAAACAAACGATTTTTTTTCCATTATTAAGTCTCCTTTTATTCGGTTTGATTTATTATACCATAAACTGAGGTACAAAGAAACCGTATATTTTAAGAATATAGCATATAAAAGGCCAAGAAAATTCTTTCTTAGCCTTGGTGAATCTGTAGAACTTCTTTCAGCTCTTGGTATATTTGTTCGTTTTCTTCTAGATTATAGGAATTAGCGCCACTGGCTAATGGATGCCCTCCACCGTCATGTCGTTTGGCAATTTCATTGATAGGAGTGATTTTACTGCGCATTCGCACGCGGAAGTGGCCATCAGTTTGTTCAACAAAGATAGCCCAAGCCTTAACGGTATCGATTCGGCCAGGTGCTCCGACAATTGCCGCTGTTTCAGCATCCGTAACCTTATATTTTTCCAAGATGTCTTGAGTAAGCAGAACGCGTGCAGCCCCGTCTTCATCAACTTCTAAATGATCATAGACAAAGCCTTGCAGTTTTGCAATCTTGAAGCTCATGGTATCCATTTGACGAGACAATCCAGCAAAGTCAAAATCAATTTCTCGGAGCTGGCCAGCTATTCTAAAGGTACGAGCACTAGTTGAAGGGTAGAGAAAACGCCCTGTGTCCCCGACAATTCCTGCATAGAGAAGTCGTGCCGCTTCACTAGACAAAGTTAGCTGATTTTCTTGAGCAAATAATGCAATCATCTCACTGGCACTGCTTGAACTTGTATCCACCCAAGATAGGTCACCATAGATATCATCATTTGGATGGTGATCGATTTTGATGGTGAAAGCAGCTTGTTCGTAGCGTTTATCATCGATACGAGGGCGATTCGCTGTATCACAAATAATAGCAAGAGCTCCTTGGTAGTCACTGTCTTGGACAGTATCCATTTCTGCCATCCATGTCAAAGTCGGTTCATTATAGCCGACAGCTTTGATGGTCTTTTCAGGAAAATGGTGTGTGAGAAGAGCTTTCAAGCCCACTTGACTCCCTAAGGCATCAGGATCTGGTTTCATATGACGGTGAATGATAATGGTATCGTATTCTTTGATTTTCTCTAAAATTTGCTGGCAAATTTCCATAAATAACCTCAATTCTTTCTCATTTCATTGTAGCACAAGAATTTTTATTTTTAAAATGAAAAAGATATGATATAATGGAGAAAGATAAATTGAGGAGGACGATATGGCATTAGCAAAAATTGTATTTGCCAGTATGACCGGTAATACCGAAGAAATTGCAGATATTGTGGCAGATAAATTGCGTGACTTGGGCTTGGATGTTGATGTTGATGAATGTACGACTGTTGACGCTTCAGACTTCTTGGAAGCAGATATCGCAATCGTTGCGACTTACACCTACGGAGATGGAGAATTGCCAGATGAGATGATGGACTTCTACGAAGACCTAGCTGATCTCAACTTGAATGGCAAAATCTACGGAGTGGTCGGTTCAGGAGATACCTTCTACGACGAATTCTGTAAGGCTGTCGATGACTTTGATCGTGTATTTGTAGCGACAGGAGCAGAAAAAGGTTCAGAGTGTGTTAAAGTGGACCTCTCTGCCGAAGAAGAGGACATCGAACGTTTGGAACAATTCGCAGAAGAATTGGCTGCAAAAGTAGGATAAGAATCAAGCTGCGCTGACTGGAAGAAGTCAGTGCGTTTTTTTATTAGTTTTTTTGGGATTTTACTAGCCTATTTAGAGGCTTTTTGATACAATAATTCAAATAAAGGAGGAGACTGTATGAATTTAGATATTATTCGCCAAGAAATTGATCAAATCGACGACCAAATCGTCAAGCTCCTAGAAGAACGGATGCATTTGGTTGAGGGAGTAGTTGCCTATAAGAAAGCCTCAGGAAAACCTATTTTAGATACCAAGCGAGAAGAAATCATTTTTGAGAAAGTCAAAAATCGAGTAGAAGATAAGCGCTATCAGGAGACCATTGTTGCGACTTTTTCAGACATTCTCAAACGTTCGCGTGATTATCAGGATCAAAACATCAAATGAAAAAAGAACAATTTTATCCGCTCGGGATTTTTCTGGCTGCTATGTTGGGAGGCCTTGTCCGCTACCTGGTTTCTACTTGGTTACCAGCCAGTCCCGACTTTCCTTGGGGTACCCTCCTTGTCAACTATCTGGGTATTTTCTGCTTAGTCTATCTGGTGAAAGGTTATCTGGTTTATAAGGGAAGCAGTAAAGGTTTGGTTTTGGCGCTGGGTACAGGATTTTGTGGTGGGCTAACAACCTTTTCTAGTCTAATGCTTGATGCCGTGAAACTGCTTGATACCGGGCGTTATCTTAGTTTAGGCATCTACTTATTTTTGAGCATTGGTGGAGGTCTGCTCTTGGCTTATGTTCTAGGGAGGAAGAAATGGTAATCGTTTATCTTGCAATCGCCTGCGGGTTCGGAGCCTTGGTTCGTTATTTCTTTTCCCGCTATAATCAAGCTTCTAAATTGCCTTTAGGAACTCTCATAGCCAATCTCCTCGGTTGTTTTTTGATTGGCTTGCTCTACAATCATGTGGAGTCCAAGGAAATCTATGCCATCCTAGCGACAGGTTTTTGTGGAGGGTTAACGACCTTTTCAACCTTGAATGATGAGCTGCAAAAACTGTTAAGTGACAAGAAGGTATTTTATAGCTATTTTCTCTTAACTTACCTAGGCGGTTTTCTAGCGATTTTTTTAGGAATTCTGCTATAAATTTCTTTACTTTTAGGTGGAAATTTGGTAAACTGTATCTTGTGTGTAATGGACGCACAAAAATACAGTTTATCCGCTGAGGAAGGTTCCTCAAGATTGACAAAGATAGGAGAATAAAATGAATCCATTAATCCAAAGCTTGACTGAAGGTCAACTTCGTACAGATATCCCATCATTCCGTCCTGGTGACACTGTTCGTGTACACGCGAAAGTTGTCGAAGGTAACCGTGAACGTATCCAGATTTTTGAAGGTGTTGTTATCGCACGTAAAGGTGCGGGCATCTCAGAAAACTACACAGTTCGTAAAATCTCTAATGGTGTAGGTGTTGAGCGTATCTTCCCAATCCACACTCCACGTGTTGAAAAGATCGAAGTTGTTCGTTACGGTAAAGTACGTCGTGCGAAATTGTACTACTTGCGTGCACTTCAAGGTAAGGCAGCTCGTATCAAAGAAATCCGTCGTTAATTCGACTAAAAAACTCTGCTTACCCAGCAGGGTTTTTCTCTAGCTCCCTTAGTTCAATGGATATAACAACTCCCTCCTAAGGAGTAGTTGCAGGTTCGATTCCTGCAGGGGGCATAGAAACTATTGATTTCACTGGGTGTTTGAGGTGTTTTGCCCCAAATTCGCCCCTAAATTTGCGAATATCTCTCTTACTTCTGAGTTGCTTGCTTCCTCTAGTTCTTTTAATTGGTGAGCATATACTTCAATAGTGATGTTCATATTTTCGTGACCAAGGATTTTAGAGATAGATAGTAGTTCAACGTGTTTTGAAATCAAGAAAGAAGCATAAGTGTGCCTGAGAGAGTGAGCATGGACATTTCTACCAACTATATATCTTAAGGTCTTATTGACTGCATTGTTTGATATCTTAGAGAAAATACGATTATCTTTATTTTCCAGCCAATGATCTTGTCTGTACTTTTTAGTAATTCAAGAGTTGAGTCGTCAAGTGGTATCTTTCGGATACTGCTTTTTGTTTTTGTAGAGCTGAAATCAAGATTAGTTTTGTAATTCCAGGTTTTATTCACGTTGAGTAGTTTGTTATCATAGTCTACACTGTCCCAAGTAAGCCCCAAACATTCAGCGAAACGCATTCCAGTAACTGCGATAAGATAGATCACTCATATGATTGAACGTCCATTTTATCCTTCGAAACGGATATAACTTTCTTGTATTCTTCAACTTCGAGAAACTTAGTTTCTTTTTCGATACCTTTATTTTGAGAAACTGCTTTGGCAAAGGTTGTGAAATCCTTTTGAATGATTTTCTCGTGAACTGCCATAGCTACGCATTGCTTGATATGAATATTCAATCTTTCAACCGTTGCTTGTGAATGTGTTTCAGCAAATGTATTTAAGGCTTGCTGGTAGATTGAACTGGTTATGTTTTTAAGTTTCGCCCCTGGGAATAGTTTTTCAATATTGCGATTGGTAACTTGATAAACTTGCCAAGTCACGGGAGAAATATTAGGTTTCTTATGAATGGTTGCCCATTGTTTAAAGTATTCGTAAAGAGTAATGTCGTCTGAAACATGAGATGGAAGTAGCAGTTCCTTCTCTCTTTCAGCAGCTGCAATTTGTGCAGCTTTTTTTGTTGGGAATCCCCCTTTTTCAGCTTTTTTATATTTACCATCATGGGATTTATAAGAAATGCGATATTCCCACTTACCATCCTCTCTCTTTCTGTATGATGCCATTTGATTTTACCTCACTTTTTTGCTAAAATGGGTACAAGAAAACGACCTTTTGAATGGTTGTTTCTTATACATAATTTCCTCACACTCAAAGTTTGGCGATGGAGAGTGTGGGGATTTTTTTATTTTCTATTTATTAAATATATTTTTTATAGCATGCCACAGGTATCTCCAACGGTAATTTTTGTGGAAATTACGATGCCTTTGTAAATCTGTTTTTAGAACATCTTTTGGATATCCCATTTCGCTGGCTAAAACTAGCCAATCTGAGGGGTATGATGCGTCATGCTCCTTTATAGAATAGAGACATAGTTCTAATAAGTTCAAGCCTGCTTTGTTATCAAATAAGGCTAAAGAATGGAAGAAAGTATATAAATCTCTTTGCCCTTTACCATTTCGGTAATCAGCCGGTGTTATCTTTATTTGGTTATGAAACTTTTTGTGGTAACTTAGGCTCGCACTTGCTTTATAATTAAACATACGTCCGCCATGAGCAGCACGATTTCTGAATGCTAATATTAAATCGAGTATTTATATAAATAAAGCTTTATCTGCTGGTGTTAGTTGAGAGCTAGAAAGACCTGTACAAAGAGAAATAATCTTGTCTTTTTGTGGACCTTTTAGGATTTTAATAAAATTTGTGATATTTCCTAGTGTTGTTTCTTTAAAAAGTATCCATGGAGGTATGTGCTTATGTTTGATTCGATAAGAGTTTAAAGGCTCTACAGGTCTATTGGCTGCGATGTCTTTAAGCATATCCAGAAGAAAATCTCTTTGATATTTTTTGTGTTTATGTTGAAATTTCCCTTTATTGTATTTTTTTCTATCCAGATAATCTGACTCTAAAACACCAAAATCTTCTGCTAGAGTATAAGCTAGAGATGTTCTTAGAGACAACTCTACTTCCAAAGTTGCTTGCATGACCAAATTTCTGATTTGTTTATCAAGATTATAAAGTGAAACAAGGTGTTCAAATGTTTCCTTTTCTAAAAATGTTTCAACTTTTTTGGATGAATCAAGTAAAAAAATCTTGTATCCATTTACTATTTCGTAATAACCGTAGTTTCTGAGAGCAAAGTTAGCTGCTTTTCTATCTAAAATAGTTAAGTTTCTATTTTCTAATATTTTAATTTGTTTATTAAAATCGGAAAAAGGTTTCATTTCTTCTCCTATAAAGCACGAAAGAGCCTCAATAATTTATTGAGACTCTTTCGGTAGGATGCATCGGGCATCCGGACCAATTCGTATAAAAACAGTATAGAGTCTTTTTGTGTTTTTGTCAAGTAGAATATATAAAAAGTTATTTCTTTCATATTTTCTGAAGGTAATAGTAAAAAATCTAACTAAATAATTTTCTCAAAAACCATTGTGGCTTGGATACGGTCACCACCACCTAGACCTTTACTGCCACCATTGGCAGTAGTAATAGTGTGTAGTCGATATCCTTTAGCTACTTGTTTATTAATTACATTTTCCAGTTCTGTCAAATTCCCTGATCCAGTACCAAAGAATTTTTCTTTCAAAGTAACTTGAAGGACGACATAGTGTAATCCATTCGAGCCAGAAGCTGTAGAAAACGATGATTCTTGTTTTACGTTGTCAAAAAATCCCATAAGATTTTACTCCTTTTTTATATTTAACTACCAGTCAATCTATAAAACTCTTCCTGAATCATATCTTCTCCCCAAGTAGTTGAAATTCTATGTCTTTCTGCGAATTGGAGCCAGTTGAAGTCTGATACTTCATACTGCGCGAGTTCTTCAGAGATGAGATGTCGAATCATGAAGAAGTCTGCTTCGTTCTCATATTTGTATAGCAGCCGTTTGTAATTGGCTGGATTGTGGTTTATGTGCCCTAATTCGTGCAGTATGACCTCTTCATGCTCTTCTAGGGATATAAATCGTAGATAATGCGCTCATCGGGGGAATAGAAGCCTCTACGCTCCCACATGGTCTCTTGGAAGAGATATAGTGTAACCTGGTATTCATCCAGTAGTTCATTTATTTTCAATATCCGATACCCCCAAAGAGAGTTTAATGATCTGTGCAATCTTGTCTACATCATCATCCGATAGAGGTTTGCCATCGAATAGGACGATACGTTCACGCAGATTCGATAAGTCAACCACACGACCGTCTGGAGTAGTGACAGTATCCCCAGCGATATTCGGATTATCCGTCCGGCCGAGTAAGTAATCGGTGGATACATTGAAGTAGTCGGCGATTTCTTGTAATCTGTCTGATTTAGGAGTTTTTTCTTTCAAAGTATAAAGATAATTTATACTATAACCTAAATCTTCAGCGACTTTTTGAAGGCTTATTCCTCGTTTTAGAGCGAGTTCCTTAATTTTTTCAAGTGTTGAGAACATTTTCGTATCACCTTTTATAAGACATGACAAAAAATATTTTATAGAAAAGTATTATTTTGTATTGAAAAAATAATACAAAAGTGTAGAATAGTTTTTGTAAGTTGATGAGTTGGTAAAAAACGAAGTTAAAACTTATCTAAAAATAAATAGCTTTGGCGAGCAAGAAAATTGATAGATATATTGTTTTATCAAGGTTTTTAATTATGCTTTCATTTTACACCCTAGTGTAAAAGTTGTCAAATATTGTATAAAATTTCTAACTCATTTTCTTACTTTTGAAGAAAGGAGGGAGCAGATGCCAAATATGGATGGTGGACGTCAAAAAATCAGAGATTATCTGAAAGAACACAATCTGACGATGGTGACGCTAGCAGTACAGTATAGCATGACTCGTCAGGATGTGACGAATATCCTGAATGGTAAATTAAAAAATCGACAAGCGAATCAGTTCATCGCTCGTGTGATTGAAGATTTTAAAATTCGGTAAAAAATGAATTGAATAGAAGGAGCAGAAAGATGAAAGAACTCGAAAGAAAAGCCCTCGATGAGGTGTTGAGGACGGTTAGACTTATAAATCAAAAAGTCGCTGAGGTTAATGAACTTCAAACTCAGCAAGAGCTAGCTATTTCTTATCTGCGGGGAATAATGGATGGTTCTGGACCTGTTTGATCCTCTCTTGAGTCTGTTGAATAAATGACTGATGGTCAAGTTGTGGTTGTTTAAAATCCAAATTATGCGTATGCAAGAGAGAAGAATAAGGCTGTTGCTTTTCTAATAGATCCAGTATCTTGTTTAGCTTTTTGGTCAAATTGTCATTGAGGTCATCAAGAGTAAGGCTTCTTTCGGCACGACTCTCAGGCATTTCAAAGTTTTCGAAACTTTGAATTTTAGCTTTTAAATTCTCTTTAGAATCTTCAATTTTTGCTACGTCTGTATCATAGAAAACGGTACGAGTCGTAATAACATCGAAAGGAAGTCTTTCACCTACTTTTATGATTGGAACTAGAGGAAGTTCCAGAGCTTGTCTGAAACCTAATTCGTAAAATGCGTTTGGATTATGGTCCGTCATATCTGCTACAACCATAGGGGCGGTTTTGAGGTAGTTTATAACTGTTTCGTTGATGTTATCAACCGCATTAACGTGGTCGACACGAACAGGTCTATAACCTAGTTCTTCACAAACTGGGGCGATAAGATATTTATATACATTGTCAGCTCGCTCTCTGGTAGGTGTTCCAGATTCGCCAATGGCAGTTACAATAAAACAGATCTTTTCAGTCATATTTTCTCTCCAATCGTTTTATTTTGATTATACCATATTTAGAAAGGAGAAAGATATATGCCAAGACCGAAACATTGGCCGTATGTTACTAAAAGAAGCACAAGAAGGCCACGATTAAGTAAATTGTCCTTACGCGATAATAAATTGATTTTGGATTCCAAGGAATTAACAGGGGTAAAAATTATGAATTGAAAAGTCTAGAAACAATGACAAAATTTTCTGAATTAAAAATTACTTTACTTGTTAAGTTGGTCTGAAATGACTTTTGAAATGACTTCTACAGAGATGTCTTTTAAAACATTCAATGAAAACGAACCCGCTTTTGAAGCTATGCTCTTGGTCTTATTCCAATTTGTATCTTGTCTAATGTTAGCCAGGAACTCATGTGCTTCTGGAGATAAGTCGATAATAACTGCGGATAAATCAAAAGTGTAAGTTACTTCTCCAATAAAAAATCCTGCGTATCTGCTTGACGAATATGATAAAAAACCGTATCTACTCCATATTTATTAAATAAAGGTTCGTCCTTTTCTTCGCTGTAGATCACAACATTATCAAATGTAGATTTAGCTTCGACATCAAGCAATAGGTCACGAATACAATCAGGATTTAATTTCATTAGAATTACCTCGTTTTTGATTTCATTATACCAAATTTAGAAAGGAAAAATATGATTCATCATTATATAACTCATTATGCAAGAAATGGAAAAGATTACGCCGAAGCATGGATTCAAATCAATATTTTTGGAATGTGCTTTTGTTTATGGAAAAAGCGTACAACCATTGAACGATTGTACGCAAACGAAGATTAGACTTTCTTCCAGCCATTGCCTTTAGCTGATGTCGGAGGTAGACGATCACCTTTTCCAATAGTTGCGGTATGACCATTAGTGACTTTTCCACCACGAGGTCCCACCTCTACATAGTGGCCGGGTTTCTGATTATCTGTTCCAGGTTTTATTGGAGTCTTTGACATAAGACTGCTCCTTTCTATTGAAATTTTTGACTAAAACGGTGAGAGGTCCTAGTTAAAGTTATTATAGCAAATTAGGAGAGATATACATCAGTCTCGAGACTGATATAGGAGGTTGAATGGAAGACAAAATCATTGAACTTGCTGATTACTTCATCGGCGAATCTAAAACGTACAGAGAAGCTAAAATAGCGTGTGAGAAGCTGTTAAAACAAGTTAGCTTTTTAAAATAGGTTAGTATTTTTGGAATTTTTGACCAAAATTTGACCAAATATTTGTTTTGATTTTGATGATTATGAAGTTAAGTAGATCATAGGAGTAAGTCTTTATAGGTATAAGTTATTTATGTTCGCTATGTTAGTTAAATAATTAGTTTTTGACTGGTTTATCTCTGTTTAATGTAAATTAGTTATGAGAAACACCCACATTTTATATACGAATATGTAAAACGTGGGTGTTTCGTCCTTTCGCCTTAGTAGATAAGAAAAGGGAACTGACGGCTGTGGTAAAGTCAATGATACTTCTTAGAAGGTAGCTAGAGTGAGATAGTGAGGTCTATGTGTTGTATGGTCGGTGTGTGAGAGTAAAATCTTGCTAATGCCTTTTGGTAAGAAAGAGGGGATATTGAGTTATCTTTAAATTTGTGACCTTGGCGAAGGTAGTAAGCTGAGAAGCTGAAAGTATGCGAAGATAAGAGCATACATTTATTAGTATCTATTGAAGTTAGTAGATAAAAAAATCTACTTTTTCAACACAAAAGTTGACTTTTGGTTGAAAGTGGGGTATTATAATAGTGCGAATAGCATTATTCGTGAGGATTGTGTTATTTAGTGGGTTGTTTTATTTAATGATTTGCTTTATTTAATGATTTGTTTTATTAGTGGATAGTTTTCAGTAATAAAAAGGGCGGTTCGTTTTGACCGCTCTTTTTATTGTGTTATAGATGTAAGCCAGTCTGCTTCAGGTTTCATAAGTAGTCTGGCATTTTTATATGCCATTTCAAGTGTAAATATGGTATTTACACGATAGCGTTCATTGATTTTTTCAACTGCTACAGACATGAGTTGATTATCTAATGAAACAGGCAAGAGATATGTTATTTTCCCTCGATAATATTGTGGAACTGCTATACGGTAGTTGCGTTTACATCTTTTAATTGTTAGATCTAATGCATTGTTTAATAGTGCATTTATGTAAGAAGTTCCTTTGTTTTGCAAATCGTCACTAAATCTTTCGAGATTATCGTTGAGAATATGATCTAAATTTTTAGTTAGCTGTTTGTTAGGGTCGAAGTAGATATCTTCAGGATTTGAAAAATAATTAACAACTTTTGGTGTGGTGGGGAATTGTGACATAAAATCATAGTCAGATTCTTTTTTGAAACCGTTGAGGTGCCATTTATAATCTTTGCTACTTCTATATTCATTGAAGATGCAAATGATGTCTTCGCCGTTTTCTGTTAAGAGTCCTGTATTAAAGCAAGCATGTGTTTCTTCATCGTTGACAATGACGTATTCATTACCTAATTCAAAAGCTCTGTTAAAAGTGTGGGTGAGATAACTATAAAGGATATTGTTTGGTTTTATAGAATTGGTTGAAGTCCAATTTTCATATTCAGCTAAGTCTGCTAATTCTTGAATTCGTTGATTTTTAATTGATTCATTTCCTAGATATGCGAATTTCCAAAGAATCTCATCAGTATCTTTATCGATTAAATAATCATTTAAATTTTTCATAATTACTCCTTGTAAATAATATACTTATATTGTACCATATTTATTTATTAACTTCAGTAGATACTAATGATAATAATTAACAATAACTAGATTTTTATAAAACAGATTTTGTACCTGATAAGAATTGAAAGTATTGTTAGTTTTCACAAGGGAATCTATTGAGTTCCTTTATGTAAATTAACAATATGAGTAGAGGTGTAGATAAAAGAAAAGAGGAATCAAAATGATTAACGTATCAAAAGCATTGATTTGTATAGAGAAAGAAACAATAAGTCAGAAGATGATTTAGCAAACTTTCTAGGAATCCAAAAGAAAGCGTATAAACGCTATGAAAGTGGAGATCGTGAGCCTAGCATTGATAAACTTTACAAGCTAGCAAAGTATTATAATTGTACGATTGATGATTTTATCAATGTTGATGAAAAAATCACTGTGAAACGTGAGGAAGTTTTATCAACGAAGGACTTAGATAGTCTAGGTTGTCACCATCAATTTTCTCATGGACTGGTAACAATGTTGACTAAGGAAAAGACTTATGAAGAAACTATTCGATTTGCTGATGATGATAAGACTAAGTATGTTCATAAGAGTGAAGTGAAGGGATTCTTACTTGACCTAGCAGAGAAGATTGAGTAGTAGGAAAGAAGTGTGTTAAAATCGAAGAATATGGTTATAAAGAGGGTCAAGGTTTAAGAACTTATTCCGAAGAATGGATCATAAAAGAGTATAACCGAATTTATAGTAGATTCTGTTGGAATTTGAAAATTTATGCTCATGTAAAAAATGGCGCTGATGTTTATATATCTTCCAAAAAAAGTTGTGATGATTTGTATTATCAGTTGTATGCTGTGGGTCAACTTACACGAAGTTATTACAGTAAAATTATGTCTAAGATTGAAAGAACCTATAATCGTTTCAGAGAAGATGGAGTGATTATCGAATTTTAAAATAATAAGATTTTTTTTAATAGGATATGATATAATGTATATAACATTTTAAAAAGGAGATATTTGAATGAAATATAAAAGGTCAATAGTTTTTTTATCGACAGCTATTTTGTTGGCATTTAGTAGTGTTGTTCATGCTGATTCTGCAAGACAATCTAAGATTAAAGAATTAGATAATAAAAGAAGTGAACTTGCTAAGAAGAATGGTGTTACTGGCTATCTAGGTGATGGCCGTTGGTATTCACTTGTTGAGTCTGAGAATAAGGTTGATACCTTGAAGAAGCAAGTTGAAGCCTTGAAAGTGCCATATAGTGAAAAGAATACTATTAAGGTAAGTCCTGTTTATGTTAAAGCATTAAAGGATCGTTTTGATTATAGTAAGAGTGAACAAGAACGAAATCAGGCAGAAGAAATTTTGAAAAGCGAAAGTGCGAAGTTAGCTTTACAGAAAAATGACTTTATAACTGTTGGTTCTGATGAAGCTGAGGTCTATGATCTAGATAATCTTCCTAAAGAAGTGTTGATTGAATTGAACTATTTTGCCTTTGATATGATAAATCAAGTAAGAAGGCAAATGGGAACTAAGGAACTAGTTCTTGCTGAATCGTCTATTGATTTTGCTAGTAACTGTCTGTTAAGATGCAAAAAGCAGATAGGAGTGTAGAGGATTGGCACTATGTGAAGGGAATCAATGAGGTCGCTAGAGAGTATGGTTTGCCTACTTCTACTAAGGAAGATGAAGAAAAAAAAAATGGTGATCAATATTATGAAAATGGCGCAGGTACGACTCAGGGTTTATCATGATGTTACAAAAGCACAATTAAAACGTACTATTTATAATGCCATTTTAGATT